>DASZGO010000026.1:0-3561 GCA_035938755.1 Solirubrobacteraceae bacterium
TGGATGCGCGGGGCCGGGTGGTCGGGACCTCGCGGCCGGTCAGCGCGGGCTGAACGGCCTGGAGGTGCCGAGCGGTCGACCCTGGGAGTCGAGCGCGACCACCTCGAGCACGGACTTCGCCGTGCCGCTCAGGGTGATGGACGTCTCGAAACCACTCCGCGGCTTGGTGACGGCCTGGGCCAGGCTGGTCGCATTGGGGCCGACCAGCACCTCCCATTTGGCCACTTCGGTGGCGCCGTTCCAGCTGACGTAGACCGTCGTCTTGCCGGCCTTGTTATGAGCCACCGCGGCCGGTGGGCCCGACGGCAGGCCCACCCAGTTGGAGGAGAACCGCGCCCGGTAGCTCTGGTCCTTGCCCGGGAATGGCACATCGAGCAGCTGATGACCCGAGGCATCGAGCTCCGAGAAGTACGGCAGAGACCCCCAGCCCACCACGGCGTTGCCGTTCGGAAGCAGCTGCATGCTGCCCAGGAAGGCGGTGAACAGGTCAGGGCGGTGACGGTAGGCGGCCACCAGTGACACCTTGTGAGCGCTGAGGTCGAGCTTCAACACCATCCCGGCCGACGGCCCGCTGTCCGGTCCTAGCCGGTGGTTGGGCCGCACTTCACAGCAGTTGTCGTTGAACAGCCACACGCGCCCGCTCGGCTCCAGGTGCACGTCGTGTTGCCACGCGAAGCGGGCATTGGACGCTGACTTGAAGCTCGAGCGCCGGCCGCCCAGGGTCCACACGATGTGCCGCGTCTTGGGATCGATCAGGTAGGCCGCCCAGGTGTTGCGCATCGACACCAGGATCTGACCTGTGCTCAGCGTCTGCACGGTGTTTACGTGATACGCGTCCCAGGCGTCCGAAGACGTGGGCGGCGGCGCCTGACGGGAGTCGGACAGCGAGATGTTCGCCTTGTGGCCTGGGTTCAGGGCATCCCAGGTGAACAGGAGCTTGCCCGTCTTCAGGTCGTACTGCTGGACCCCGGCGTCGAGGACCGCCCCGCGCGCAGCGCCGTGGTAGGGCCGGAGATTCTGCCCGGACACGTTGCGATAGACGGTGACCCAGATCGTCTTGCCGTCGATGGCGGTGTCGTGCAGGCTGACCACCCACGGCGCCTTGGCCTTCAGCCGCGCGACGGTGCGGTAGTGCTGATCGACCACCAGCACCTCACCCTTGGTGGTGGCGCCGGTGCGGCTCACCAGCCCCTGCCAATACACCAGCACGGGCTGGCCGTTATAGGTCTCCTGTTGCAGGTCGCCCGACACGAGGTTGGTGGCCACCGGGGCAAACCACACGGGCTGAAGCTTGTTGTCGAGCATCAGCGGGCCCCCCTGGCCGGTCATCGGACCGCTCACCGCCTCATTGGGGAAGCTGTCGAGCAGGAACAACCCCGGGGCCAGCTTCTTGCTCTGGACCGACCCCCGCGCCTTGAGCTTGGGTGGGTGCAGGCCCGGCGCGGACACGAAGCTCCAAGCCCCCTTGGTGGTGTAGGCGCCCGGAGCCTCAGCCTGGGCGGTGGCCGCGCCAGCCAGGCCGGCGGAGGCGACCAGCGCCGCCAGGTTCATCCTCAAGCTGCCTCGAAACCTCATGCGATCTCCTAACACCGCGGACGGGGGGTTTGTTGCGCGCTAGGCCAGGGCTGCGGCGACCGCATCCACGACCTCCCGAACCTGGTCGGCCGACAGCACCGGACTCATGGGCAGAGCCAGGTTGCTGGCGGCCAGCTCGTCGGTCACGGGGAGCTCGCGCCCTGCGGGCCAACGCGCCATCGACGGCTGCCGGTGAATCGGCGTCCGATAGTAGCCCCGGGCGCCGATCCCGCGGTCGGAGAGCTCGGACTGGAGGCGATCAGCTTGGGGATGAGCGATCACGTACAGGTGCCAGGCCGCAAGCGCCTCGGCCGGGGTGTGGGGCACCGTCACGTACTCGGCTAACCCCGCCTCTTCGTAAGCTCGGGCCGCCGTGCGGCGGCCGTCGGACCAGCTGTCCAGGTGCGGCAGCAGGACCCGGAGCACCGCAGCCTGGAGCTCGTCCAAGCGCGAGTTGTAGCCCACGTACTGAAACGAGCGCTTGTCCCGCGAGCCGTGGAAGCGCAGGGCGCGCGCCAGCTCGGCCACCTCATCCTGGTCGGTGACGATCGCGCCCCCATCACCCAGGCACCCCAGGTTCTTGGATGGATAGAAGGAGATCGTGGCCGCGTCGCCCAAAGCGCCGGCTGGCTGGTCGCCGAGACGGGCGCCGAGAGCCTGCGCGGCGTCCTCCAGCACGGGCACACCCAACCGGCGAAGCTCCGGTACGGGGGCCGGGCTGCCGAACAGGTCAACCGCCACGATCAGCTTGGTATCTGGCGTCATGACCGGTCTGACCGTGTCCACGGTGACGTTGCGAGTTCCCGGGTCCACGTCGCAGAACACGGGTCGCCCACCGGCGCTGACCACGGCCTCGGCGGTGGCGTAGAAGGTGAACGAGGGCACCACCACCTCGTCTCCTGCCTCGACGCCCAAGGCCCGCAAGGCAATGGTGATGGCGTCGGTTCCGTTCGCCACCCCCACCACGTGCCGGGCGCCCAGGTAGCTCGCGAGCTCAGCCTCGAACGCCTCGACCTCGGGACCCAGGATGAACGCCCCACGGTCGACCACCTCGTCTAACCGGGCCTTCATCTCCTGGTTGAGCGGCGCGAGCGGAGTGGCGGTGTCGAACAGGGGCACTGGCACCTTGGTGAGGAAACACTAATCGGGCCGGGCAGGCGGCCATGGTCTCGCTACGCTCCTCGGACCGTGCCCCTGTACCTCGCCTCGGTGACCGGGCCGCTGGTCAACGCCGCAACCCACGTGATCGACTCCGTGGGTCTGGTCGGCGTCGCCCTGATGATGGCCACCACAGGCGTCATCGGCCTACCCGGATCCGAGCCCACGATGCTGTTCGCGGGGTTCAACGTCTACAACCACCACCACACGCTGCTGGGGATCATCGTGTTCGGGGTGATCGGGGACCTGATCGGCGCCTCCATCGCCTACGCCATCGGATATTGGGGTCGCCGGGAGCTGGTGGAGCGCCACGGAAACAAGGTCCACCTGAACCAGGCCCGGCTCGACCGCGCCCACAGCTGGGCCGAGCGCTACGGCGCGCCGGCCGTCTTGGTGTCCCGGCTGATTCCCGGCATCCGGTTCGCGTTCCCGTACGCGGCCGGCATCGCCGAGATGGGGTACGTGCGGTTCATCCTCCCGGCGGCCGTGGGGACGATCGCCTGGGTCACCGGGCTCGGATTCCTGGGCCGCCAGGTCGGTCACAACTGGCAGACCTGGCGCAAGCACCTGGAGATCGTGGACTACGTGGTCCTGGGCCTGATCGTGGTGGGGATTGCCTGGCTGCTGGTGCGCCGGTTCCGGTCCGGGCGGCGCGCGCCGGTGGATGTCCTGTCCGACTAGCGCCGGCCGCCGCGCGCCCTCGCTGGCGCAGTCGCTGACCCTGGGTCTGCTCCACGGCCCGGCGGAGCTGCTGCCGATCTCCTCCTCCGCGCACACCACCCTGCTGCCCTGGCTGCTCGGGTGGGATTACGTGGATCAGGACCCGGA
>DASZGO010000027.1:0-2773 GCA_035938755.1 Solirubrobacteraceae bacterium
CGCGGCGGGCAGCGAGCGGGCCAGGAGCTTGGCACCCGCTGCCGGGCTCCCGAACACGAGCGTCCAGGCCACGAATCCCGGCGCGCCCGCCTGGGCCATGTCGTGGCCGTGGTCCACCACCGCGTATTCGGTTATCCCCCGGGTGCGTAGCGCCTCCCGCAGGGCCGAGACGGTCGCCGCGGGCGGCGCAGCCACGTGGACGCGATCGTAGGTGCTCACCCTAGTCGCGGCGGGCGGCGTCGACGCCGTCCAGCAACCTCCAATTGGCCCGGAGAACGTCCTCGGCGGTCGCGATCAGCGCGTCCTCGTCGGCACCAGCCCGCCGCGACTCGATCAACCCGCGCACCGCGTCAGCGTGCTCGACGTCACGTTGCTGGTGGACCTCGAAGTAGGTCGCGGATGGGATCCCGTAGTGCCGGGCCAGCCCGTCCCGCTTGGTCGTGGAGATCGCCGGCTGGGTCGATTCGATCGTGTGCATGGCAACCAGGGTGTGGAGGAACGCCCGGGAGTTGTCCCCGGCCCACACGGCGGCGCAGTCGCGGGTCTCCGGGCTGGGGGCGGCGGCGACGTCACCGCCCACGGTGAGCACGAACTCGTCCCACAGCTGGACGTGGGCCGCTTCCTCGGCCGCGTGATCGGACAGCTCCGGAGCGTCTGGGCCGGCTTCTTCAGACCGGGCGGCGACAGCCGTCGCGTCGGCCAGCGCAACGACGGCGTGGCGGTACTGGCCGGAGTAGTGAGCCAGCTCGTCGAGCTTCAGCGTCCCCTCGGACCAGCGCAGGTAGAACGGGTGACGCAGCACGTCATAGCGCTCGCGGACCTCTCCTAGACGATTCCAAAACTCCATCGGTCCCTCCTCATTCGCTGTCGGGTGCATGAGAGCCATCCTAGCCATCGCCCAGGATGCGGCTCGGGTCGGAGGTGGCGCGCCGTCAGTCCTGGGGCACCCGTCCGGGGAAGCGCTCCAGGCCGTCCTCGGGGAGCGTCTCCCACGGCGCCCGGGAGTCGACGAAGCTGTGGTACTGCGGCCGGATGCCCGGATCGTCGTCCAGTGAGCCCAGGCGCACCGACACCTCCGGGCCCTCGGGCCAGGTGCCGCCGAACAGGCTCGAGCCGCAGGCCCGGCAGAACGCCTTGGACATGCCCTGGGGCGGGCGGTAGGTCACGATCAGCTCGGCGCCTCGGAGCAAACGAAAGCCCTCGCGGGGTACCCGGCCCTGGGCCAGCGCCGCCGCGCCCGAGTGCTTGCGGCAGCGCGAGCAGTGACAGTAGTTGGCCCGCCGGAACGGCGCGGTGATCTCAAACCGCACACCCCCGCACAGGCAGCTGCCCCGCACCGGGTGCTCGGGCGAGGGCTCGCTCAACGTGGGTCGATCTCGCTCAGCATGCGCATGGCGGTGGGGGCGTTGGCCGGATAGAACGCCTCGATTGACAGCTCGGACAGGGTGATGTCCACCGCGGTACCGAAGGTCGAGATCGTGCTGAAGAAGGCCAGCTCGCCCTGGCCGTCGGTGTCGCGGAGTTTTACCGGCAGCACGATGTCGTTCGCCACCACCTCCGCGTGCGGCGGGCGAACTTCGACACCCGGGTAGCCCACCAGCTCGCGGTGCAGGTGGCCCAGCTCGGAGTCGCCGGTGATCCGGGCCTCCCGGTGCAGCCGCTGGAGCAGCTGCGCGCTCCATTCACCGAGGTTGAGGATGCGCGGCGCCATGCCCTCGGGATGCAGCGCGATACGCAGTGCATTGGCCGGAGGCTCCAGCAGCTCGGCGGCCACGCCGTCGAGCAGCACCTGGACGGCGTCGTTGGAGGCGAGCAGGTTGTGGTAGCGGTCAATGACGACTGCCGGGTACGGCTCGTGGGCCCGGAGAAACCGGTCCATCGCCTGGCGTACGTCATCCATCTCCGGTGCACCCAGCGGACGCTCCGGGTAAACGGGCGCATAGCCGGCGGCCAGCAGCAGGGCATTGCGCTCACGCAGCGGCACCTCAAGCTCTTCAGCCAGCCGCAACACCATCTCCCGGCTGGGGCGGGCGCGACCGGTCTCGACGAAACTCAGATGACGCGAGGACACCGCGGCGTTGAGCGACAGCTCCAACTGGCTGAGGCTGCGGCGCTGGCGCCAGCTGCGCAGCAGGTCGCCGACCGGAGTGGGGGCGGTGGCTACGGCCATCGGCCAAAGCTACACCGCCTCCGGAGGCGGCGCGATTACCTGTCACGTAAGCATCTTGGCTCATCTGGGTCGACCCGCCGGCAGCAGCCGGGTCAGCACCGCGACGCCGAGGAGCAGCGCTGCCAGCTCGGCTACCGCCAGCTGGAACGCATGTGCATAACCGCCGTGCAGAGCGCCGAAGAACACGACGCCGGTCACGGCCACGCCGATGGCATTGCCCACCATCTGCATCGTGCTGAGCAGTCCCGAGGCCGCTCCCGCCCGCTGCGGGTCCACTGTCTCCAGGATGGTGGTGGCCAGCGGGGCCAGGATCAGCCCCATGCCCGCCCCCACCATCAGGAGGCCGGGCACCAGCTCGGCGATCGAGCCGCCCACGCCGATCGCGCCCACCGCGGCCAGCAACAGCCCGTGGCCGGCCGCCAGCACCAGCGCTCCGGCGGCGATCACGCGGCGACCGTGACGCGCGGCCAGCCCGGGCGCGGCCACCGAGGCGACGAGGTAGGAGACGGCCAGGATCGTGAACACCAGCCCGGAACCCAGCGCGTGGAGCCCGCGGCCCTGCTGGAGGTACAGCGCCAGCACCACGAAGAACGAAGCCTGACC
>DASZGO010000028.1:0-3613 GCA_035938755.1 Solirubrobacteraceae bacterium
AGCGCCGACTACTCGATCTGCGACGGGTTCGCGGGGCTGAACAAGCTCGATGGGTTCGACATTCAGCCCCGCGTCCAGGTCCCGCTCACCGGCGCTATCCGTCTGAGCTCGGTCAACGCCACCGACTTCTACATCACCGACACGCATGGAGCGTTCGTCAGCGGCCTGCTCCAGCTGACGTTCGATCCGGCGTCACGGACGCTCGCGGGCATCAGCGACAAGCAGCTGCTCGAGGACACGACCTACCGCATCCACGTGACCAACGGCATCAGGGATAGCGCGGGCAAGCGCATCAAGGCGTGCGGTCGGGCCTGCGTGGTGCCGTTCACGACGCGAACCGCCAGCGGCGAGCTCGTCGGCATCCGCCGGGCCATGGATCTCCCGCTCTCGGATCCCCATAACGCATATGTGCTGGCGGGCTTTTCCAACGCGTCGAGCTCGACCGATAGCCGCAAGCTCACGTTCACCCAGAACGGCGTGCCCGATGTGTTTCTGGCGGCCAGCGTGGCGCCGTCGATCGCTGACCCGCTCAACGGCATCACCCGGACCACCCAGGTGAAGGCCGATCCGAGCGCCGCGGGCGCGTTCCAGCCGAGCGCGGTGCCCAACCTGATCCCGCCCAGCTCGAGCGCCGGCTACTACGCGTTCGGGAGTTTCCTCTCCCCGCGGTATCAGTTCGCCTCCCACAGCGGCCATCAGGACCAGCCCTACGGCGCCCCCAACAGCCACACCGACGGCGAGATCCCGCCGGTGCCGACCAAGCGGACGCCCCGGCCGTTCGGCGCCGACCGGCTCCCGGCGATCATCGTCACACCGAATCCGGCTCAGTACCCGCCACCCTGGCCCGCAGCCGTCTACGGACCGGGATTCACGCGCAGCGACTACGACATCTTCGTCACGGCCGACTACAACGCGTCGCTCGGCATCCTGACCGTGGCCACCGATCCCTCGGGTCACGGCTTCGGCTCACGCAGCACCACGACCGTGACGAGCAACGGCCTGCCGACGACCTTCCTCAGCTACGGGCGCGGGCGTGACCTGGACGGCGACGGGGTAATCGGCGACGGTCTCAACGACGGCGTCGGGCCGACCGGCCACTTCCAGCCCGGCGGCAGCGAGCTGCCCTCACGCAAGCAGCTGGACGGCCTGGAGTCCGGGCTGGTCCAGACCGTGGTGGACAACATGGCGCTGGGCCGAGCGCTCAAGGCCGGTCTGGACATCCCCGGGGTCGGCACCAATCTGGTCATTCCCTCCCGGATCATGTACTACGGACTGAGCTTTGGCGGGATCTACGGGACGATGCTGACCGGCACCGATCCGCTGTTTCACCAGGCGCTGATGAACGTGCCGGGCGGCCCGATCGCCGACATCGCCCGGCTGTCCTCATTCCGCGGCGACCTGGCCACCACGCTCAAGCGCAGCCGCCCCAGCTTCCTCAACGGCGGTCCGGGGGCTAACGGGTTCACCGAGGACCTCCCGCTGCGCCTCGACCCGCCGACCGTGATCAGCCATCCCGGGGCGGAGGCGCTGCAGGAGCTGTTGGCCGAAACCAACTGGTACGACCGCACGGGCAGCCCGGAGACGTTCTCGCCGCGAATCCGGCTCCGGCCGGATCCGGCCTGGGACCACGACCCCAAGAACGTCGTCTTCCAGACCGCGTACGGCGACGGCACGGTCCCGAACCCGACGGCGGGAAACCTGTACCGGGCCGGCCAGCTGTTCGACCGGGTGGTCTACTACCGCAACGACAAGACGCCGACCTACAGCTCCGACCCCCACGGCTGGCTGGCCGATCCGACGCTGGCAGGACGGAGCTCAGGCGAGCAGCAACTCGGCACCTTCCTGTCGACCGGCCAGCTCGCCAACCCGAATCCGGCCTGGCTCGAGACTCCGATCGCCAACCCGGACAACCTGCAGTGCCTGCATTACGCCGAACCGCAGACCGGCCAGCCGATCATGCGCCAGCCCTTCCCGGCCAGCGGCGACTGCCCGTCTGCGCCGCCGAGTCAGTGAGCCGAGCCCAGCTCGTCCAGCTGGCCCAGCTCGTCGGCTGAGAGCTCGAGCTCGGTTGCGGCCAGGTTCTCGTCGAAGTGGGCGATCGAGCTGGTGCCGGGGATGGGAAGCGTGACCGGCGAGTGCTGGAGCAGCCAGGCCAGGGCCACCTGTCCCGGGGTGGCGCCGCGGGCCTGGGCGATCTGGTCGAGCAGGCTCCCGGGGCGGGCCAGGTCGCCGCTGCCCAGAGGGAACCACGGCAGGAACGCCAGACCAGCCTCCTGACATGTCTCGAGCACCCGCTCCGACTGGCGATCGCCCACGTTGTAGCGGTTCTGGACCGAGACGATCGGGACGATCGCCTGGGCGCGCTCAAGGTCGCTGCGCCCGACGTTGCAGAGTCCGACGTGCCGGACCTTGCCCTCGGCTTGGAGCTCGGCCAGGGCCCCCACGGAGTCCTCGATCGGGACCTGGGGATCCACCGTGTGGAGCTGGTAGAGCTCGATGCGCTCGAGCTGCAGCCGGCGCAGGGAGTCCTCGCAGCAGCGTTTGAGCCGCTCGGGCCGGCAGCTCGGGATCCAGCGTCCGGGTCCGGGGCGCTCGAGTCCGCCCTTGGTGGCGACGCCCAGGCCCTCCGGGTAGGGATGCAGCGCTTCGGCGATCAGGTTCTCGGACACCTGAGGGCCGTAGGAGTCTGCGGTATCGATCAGGTCTACGCCGGCGTCGACCACGTGTCGCAGTAGCTCGCGCGCGGCGGTCGGGTCATCGGGCTCACCCCAGATCCCCTCGCCGGTGATGCGCATGGCACCGTAGCCGAGCCGGTGAACCTCCAGGTCGCCGCCCAGCGCGATGGTGTCCGCGGTCATTGGTTCCCAGGATACGGGGGCAGCTGCGGCCCGCCCTGGGCAGTGCGGCTGAACGTCTCACCGGCCGGGACCTTCAGGCGCCCGGTCCAGGTGGTGCCCTGGCTGCCGGGCGTGTAGGCGTCATTGACCTGCGCCCGGTGCTGGGGGTCGTACGTGTTCTGCCTGAGCTGGTAGCCCCGCTGGCCGATCTCGCAGTCGGCCGTCCCGTTGGGATTGATGGCCGGGAAGTAGGCGCCACCGTGGAAGTACTCGGCGTCGCTGGCCGGCGGCGGGTCGCCGAGCTGATAGCCGTTGGCCGGCGCGGTGGCGCCTTGTGAAGCGACACCGTTGGCCTGGTGGTTGCCTGAGTTGAGCAGCGCCCGCTGCGCGGTGCCGAAGTTCGTCGGCTCGGACACCAGATCTCCGAAGTTGGTCCACGTGTAGTTAAAGGCGTTACACACCGTGACGAACGGCCCCAGGTAGCGGAGCATCGGCTGGAGGATGTTCACCGTCTGGGTCAGGCCGTTGAGCGCCATGTTGGTGCCAGGAGCCTGAGCCAGCGATTGCAGCGCCTTGAGCACGCCCTGGAGCTTTACGTTCAACCCCGGGGTGCGCGGCAGCACCTGGATCCCCGCCTCCAGCGCCGGATTCACGTTGGGCAGCGCCTGCTTGAGCGCCAGTGTGGCCGGGTTCAGGTTGTCAGAGAACGTCTTCAGATCGACCAGGAACGGCTGCTGCGCGGCCAGCGAATCGGTGCCCACATCCAGCGTGGGCGG
>DASZGO010000029.1:0-4908 GCA_035938755.1 Solirubrobacteraceae bacterium
GCCAACCGCATCACGGCCTGGCGGGCGCCTGGGATGAGCGGCAGGTGCTCGTCGTACAGCTTGGCCAGGCGCGCCACGACGATGTCCGAGAGCTCCTGGGGCGTCGGGGCTGCGCCCAGCTCCTGGTGCATGTACGTCGACCACTCGGTCGAGCTCATGCCCATCATCGTGCGCTGGGCCTCCGGGCGCCATTGGCCTCCTTGCTCTACCACGACGTCGTGACGAGCCTGGTTCCAGGCCGGTTCGGAGTCGATCAACACTCCGTCGAGATCGAAGATGACGGCGGCGAGCACCTCACCGAACCCTAGTGCCGGGGAGTAGAGTGTCGAGACCAGCTGGGAAGGAAAAAGCCCAGCAAACGTCGTTAAGCAGGAACCGCTAGCGAATTTGAGGGGGTAGTTGTTCTGCCCATCCGGCTCGTGCTCGCCGCACTCGCAGCCGCCGTGTTGTTGCCCGTGCAGGTGCTGGCCGCGTCCCCTGGGGGCCACCCAGCCGCTGGGGGGGCCAGGCACGCGCAGGCCCGGCCCGAGGGGTCCGTGCACAGGCTGCGGCCGATCCAACCGGCGGATCTGGTCGCCGAGCCAGCGTCCCCAGTGGTGGGCGCCCAGGTAACCATCCGTGTGGTCGGCGCGATTGCACAGCCTGTGCACTACCGCTGGGATCTCTCAGGCCAGGGCGCAGACGGCCGTGACTCCGGCGCCTCGCCCGTGATGACGACCCGCTTCCAGACCCCCGGCCCCCAGGTCGTCGGCGTCCAGACGGTCAGCGCAAGCTCGACGCGCAGCCTCAAATTGATCCTCATGGTCAGGCCCCGAGTCCACACCCCGAAGCCTGTGGCTCCTCATGCGTCCGGGCTCCCCGCTCAGCGCGCGCCAGCTCGCACCGTGTCGGAGGCGCCGCAGGCTCATCTGGCCGGCGACCCCGGCGTGACAATCGTCGACTTCCAGTTCAACCCGGGATCGATCACGATCCACACCGGGGACACGATCACCTGGACCAACGGCGGGGCCCAGCCTCATACGGCCACGGCAAACGACCACAGCTTCGACACCGGGATCCTGCACAAGGGCCAGAGTGGCTCGCACACGTTCAACCAGGCGGGGACGTTCAGCTACTTTTGCACGGTTCACCCGTTCATGAAGGCCACGATCACAGTCGTGGCGTCTGGCTCATCTGGAGGAGGGTCGGGCTCCGGGGGTGGTGGCAACTCTGGCACCGGCAGCGGGTCGTCGTCCACCAGCCCAGGCACCAGCAGCGGGGCATCCAGCGGATCGGCCAGCTCGAGTTCAGCGGCGCCCGCGCAGAACCTTCCTTTCACCGGCTTGAATCTGCTGGTCGCCGGGATGTGCGGCCTGCTGCTCATCGGCAGCGGCCTGGCGCTGCGCTGGCGGGCGCGGGGCAGCCGACGCGTGGCCGCTCGACCAGACCTTTAGCCCACCGCAGGGCTGATGCCGTCACTAGCGGGCAGGCCAGGTCGAGACATAGAATCGCCCGGCCAGCGAGTCAAGGAGCCGCGATGAGCGACGCACAGCTGAAGTACGTTCTGTCCGAGGACGAGATCCCCACGCACTGGGTCAACCTGATGGCCGAAATGGATCCCGCCCACCCCGCGCCGCCACCGCTACACCCCGGTACCCAGCAGCCGGCGGGGCCCGACGATCTGGCGCCGCTGTTTCCGATGGCCCTGATCGGCCAGGAGGTGTCGGCTGATCCCGAGATCGAGATCCCCGACCGGGTGCGCGATGTGTACCGGCTATGGCGCCCCACCCCGCTCTACCGGGCCCGTGGCCTGGAGCGCGAGCTCGATACGCCGGCCCACATCTACTACAAGTACGAGGGGGTCTCGCCCCCGGGATCGCATAAGCCAAACACCGCCGTCGCCCAGGCCTACGAGAATGCCGCGGCGGGCATCAAGAAGCTGACCACCGAGACCGGAGCCGGACAGTGGGGCTCAGCCCTGGCCTTCGCCTGCCAGCTGTTCGGGCTGGAGTGTGAGGTCTGGATGGTGGGATCGAGCTACGACCAGAAGCCGTACCGGCGCTCGATGATGGAGACCTGGGGCGCCACCGTGCACCGGTCACCGTCCGAGCTCACCGAGTCGGGCCGGTCCCAGCAGGAGCACTCGACCGGGTCGCTCGGAATCGCCATCTCGGAGGCGGTCGAGGTCGCGGCGCCGGACCCGCAGACCAACTACTCGCTGGGCTCAGTGCTCAACCATGTGCTGCTGCACCAGACGGTGATCGGCCAGGAGGCGCTTGCCCAGATGGCCCTGGCCGGCGAGGAGCCCGAAGTGGTCATCGCCTGCGTGGGTGGAGGATCCAACTTCGGCGGTCTGACCTTCCCCTTCCTCCGCCGCGTCCTCCGGGACGGGGCCCGGACCCGCTTCGTGGCCGCCGAGCCCGCGGCCTGCCCCACCCTCACCCGCGGGCGCTATGCCTACGATTTCGGTGACACCGCCGGCCTCACCCCGCTCATGCCCATGTACACGCTGGGGCACGACTTCGTTCCTCCGCCGGTCCACGCCGGCGGGCTCCGCTACCACGGTGATTCGCCGCTGGTGTCCGCCCTGGTCAAACACGACCTGGTCGAAGCCCGCGCGTTCCGGCAGAACGAGACGTTCGAGGCGGCAGTCCGGTTCGCCCGGGCCGAGGGCATCATCCCAGCGCCCGAGCCGGCCCACGCCATCCGAGCGGTGATCGATGAGGCCGAGGCCGCCAAGGAAGCCGGCGAGCCGCGAGTGATCCTGTTCGGGCTGTGCGGTCACGGCCACTTCGACCTGAGCGCCTACGACGCGTTCCTCGGCGGGCAGCTCGAGGATCCGGAGCCCTCCGAATCCGAGATGCAAGCGGCGCTGGAGCGATTGCCCGCGGCACCGGCCCTGGCGTAGGAGTAGGCTCGCGGCCGATGATTCTGTACACCTGTCAGAGCGGAAAATCGGTCCCGGCTCTCCATCCTTGTGGCAAGGCCGCCAAGGCACTGGAAGACGCGGGCCACAGCTACGACTGGCGGCAGGTCAAGGGCGGCGTGCTGAAGCTGTGGACCTTGCCGAGCCGAGGCCGGGATCGGGCCGAGGTCGAGAAGTTGAGTGGACAGCGAGCCGTCCCCATCCTGGTCCTCGACGATGGCGCGGTGGTCGTCGGCTCGGGGAAGATCGCGGACTGGGCCCGCGATAACCCGCTCCAGCCCGCGACCGGCCACTAACCGGCATCAAAACCGCACGGCGACCAGAGCCACCGCTGCAGCCGACAGCAGCACCGCCGCGGCGGTTAGCCACAGCACCAGCGGACCCGAGAGCTCGGAGTACGCCCCTCGTCTCAGGGCATCGGCGGTCATTCGCTGACGCACGGCACCGATCACCAGGACGGCTACCGCCAGCACGGCGTAGGCGATACCGATGACCCGGAACGGCCAGCGGGCGCCGTGAGTAATCGCGGGCACAATCCGGCCGACCGCGACCGCCACGGCCGCAGCGCCCAGGCCAGTCCGCCACCAGGCCAGCCACGTGCGCTCCGCGGCGAGCCAGGTGCGCCGCGAGGCGTCGATGGTCTGGGGACTCGTGTCGTCAGGTTCCGGCGGCACTAGTTCATCGTACGAAAGCGGTCTGACAGCGTGGACCTAAACAGCGGGTGATACCGTGGCCACCGTGGTCTGGTCGCGCAGGCTCATCTGGTTTGCCGCGGCAGCAACCTTCGTCGCGACGGCGGCCTCCGCTCTGGGCAGCCCGGCTCGCGGCGGACCGCTGACTGGAACCTGGAGCGGTTTCATTGCCGGCCACCCGGGCAGTGGGGTCAAGCGTCAGCACATCGTGATCACCGTCAACGCCAGCCAGAGGGGCGGAAGCTGGAAGCTGAGCAACGCGTGCTACGGCCCGCTGCGACTGGACAGCATCTCCAGCGGCTACCACCATTACCTGCGCAAGCCGGCGCGGGGGGTGAGGTGTCGAGGCGGCGACATCGACTGCCTGAAACGAGCCGGAGCCAATGTGTACGACGCGGTCACCGCGCGCCAGGGTGGCGCGTACGACTCAGGCGGGACGCTGCGGCGCAGCCGCGCCGGGTAGCGCGACGGCCACGCCTCTATCGCCCGAACGAGCTAACGAAGGTGCGAGCACCCTGGGAGAGGCCGTCGAGCAGGCGGCGGACTTCGCTCACACCAGCGCGAAACTCGACGTCGCCGACCTCAATGGCGATCGACGAGTCCTGGAGCGCCACCATTTCCAGCTCGGCGCGTTCTACGGCGTCAACCGCGTTCTGGATGAATCCCTTTACCCCGGTGGAGGGCAAGCCGGGCCCCGGCATCGTGAATTCGCGGTCGCTGAGTCCATATCGGCGGGCGAATTCCGCGTGAGTTCGCTTGGCGCGCCCATAAGCCCGTTGGACCGGAAGGAACAGCTGCTCCTCCAGACGGTCGGCCTGCTGGTCATCTAGCTGCTCATAGGCGGCGCCTAACGCGGCGAGGGCTTCGCTGAGTTGATCGATCGACTCGGCCAGGGCGTCAAGCAGCTGCTGGCGGGCTTCCACTTCGGTGTACGGCATCCCATCAAGCATAGGTCTCCATGAAATGGGTCACGACGAGTGTTCTCTGCCTCGAGCGCGCCACATCGCTAGTTCGTGCCATCTGTAATCGTCACGAGTGATGCCGGCCGCCGCCACCCCCGAGGATTGGGCGTCCAGATCCCAGGCCCCTCTGCGCGGGAGGGACGAGGAGCTAGGGAGGATCGGCGAGCGAATCTCGGCCGCGCGATCGAGCATCGGTTCGGTCGTGACGATTGCCGGCGATCCGGGTCTCGGCAAGACACGACTTCTGGAGGAGGCCGCCCGGATCGCGAGACGGACAGGCGTACGGTTCACCTACGCCGCCGAGGATCCGTCCGAGAGCGTCGTGCCCCTCAGCTCGCTGATGACGGCG
>DASZGO010000030.1:0-23369 GCA_035938755.1 Solirubrobacteraceae bacterium
AAGCTCCGTCCGGTGAGACGGCTCGCACGACGATTTTGTGGACACCCGTCGCGGACCGCTTCGTGATCCGCGTGATCCAGTACGCGTGACCGGACATATGAGCCCCTTCCAGAGGCGGCTTCCCGAGCCCGGCGGTGTGACGATTTGCCACCTTCTTTATCGGCATTCCACATCGCAGACTTGAGGCGAACGGACCAGGCTCGATGACCAAAACATCCCACGCACGGCCTGCGCCCGGCCCGTGGGCGATTTGGGCGGGACTGCCGACAAAACCTCCCAGTCGCACCCCGCGCAGCGGTCTATAGGAAGTATTGGCGGACATCGCCTGGCGGACATCGCCTCGCCCGAACACCGCCTTGCCCGCACCCCGGTCGCCTCAGGCGCGACGGGGCCAGGGATAGCGCCGTCGCGCTTCGGCCGCTGCCACATGCGCCTTGGTCCGCCCGGCCGCGGCCTCTAGATCGAGCCGCCGGCCGCTGGGCACGGCGTGGGCGATCGGGTCCGGGGTGGGGTCGTGGTCGAGCTCGCGTTGTCGTCGCTTGGCGACCAGCCGAAGGACGCGGAGGTGTAAGTCAGCCATGGCCGACTGCCCTTTCTGCTCTTCTGAGTCGAAGACATCGCCCCGCGAGCAAGAAGAGCCGGGCTGACCGAGCGCAACTCGAACGTAGCAGGCGCTAAGGGCGCCCTCTGGACTCGCACGCATTGCCGGGTCAACAGCCGCTAGAGTTGGGGCTTACAAGTCGAGCATTCGGCTCGACCAAAGTAAGTCGCGCGTTTTCGCAGTTGTCGCCTGATCGCACCTCCGCGTACTCGCAGCGCACATACCCAGGAGGGAAATGATGGCTACAGGAACCGTGAAGTGGTTCAGTAACGACAAGGGCTTCGGATTCATCACACCCGATGACTCCGGCAAGGATCTGTTCGTTCACCACAGCTCAATCCAAGGCAACGGCTTCAAGTCGTTGACCGAGGGGGCCAAGGTGAGCTTCGACGTTGAGCAGGGTCCCAAGGGTCCCGCCGCCGCCAACGTCCAAACGCTCTAACGAACATTCAGGCGAGGGAGAGCGCTTCGGCGGTCTCCCTGTCGCCCCTCACCCTTATTCCGGGTAGTCCGGTCCGGACGATGGGCTCCCGGGCGCGTCAGCCCGCAGTCCGGCTTGTCATTGGCGCGCACCAAGCTCGACGAAAGGACGTACACGCATGGCATCAGCCGGCAAGAGAAAAACCACGATGGCAAAACTCACCCGTGAACGCAGGCTTCGCGAGCGCCGCATGGAAAAGGACGCACGCAAGCAGGCTCGAAAGCTGCGGGCAGCAGATCCCCAGGCCCAGCTCGAGGACCAGCCCTACGATCCCTGGGCCGAGCCCGACCGTTCGGCCGAGAGCGACCATCAGGCCGAGAGCGAGCATCAGGCCGAGAGCGACCAATCAGCCGGCGGCCCTGTAGCATCTGACTCCTAATACAGGGCGTCAGCACCCGCTCCGGGAGCGGGCGCCAAAGCTGAAGCATCGCACCGTCCAGTGAGTA
Source organism: Solirubrobacteraceae bacterium (assembly GCA_035938755.1). Taxonomy (GTDB): domain Bacteria; phylum Actinomycetota; class Thermoleophilia; order Solirubrobacterales; family Solirubrobacteraceae; genus Palsa-465. Next base: position 1,529 of record DASZGO010000030.1, read on the forward strand.
TCCGACAGCGCAAAGCGTCTAGGAGCAGGAAGTGAGCACCGGGAGCCAGGACCAGCCTGAGGTCGTCCCGCCGCTGTACGGCGGCAGGCTGATGGCGGAGATCACCAACCGGATCGTTGCGTTCATGCGCGAGCACTATGGGCGCGGACCGATCAAGGCCAAGACCTACGTGCTGGACAACCTGATCGTCTGCGTGCTCAGCGACGGGTTCACAGCGATCGAGCGGACGATGATGGAGGGCGGCGAACCAGACCGCGTGCTGGAAATGCGGCGCGACTTCCAGCGGATGATGAAGGTGCGCTACAGCGAAATGATCGCGGAGCTCACCGGACGCAACGTCCTGGCGTTCCTCAGCCAGGCCCATGTCGAGCCCGATCTCACGATCGAGATGTTCCTGATGGACGGACCCGTGCCCGGATTCGGCGCGCTCGAACTCGTCGATCCAGCGTCGGACGGGTCAGTCGGACAAGACTCCCCGTCCGACCCTTAGGCATTTCTAATCTCCCGCTTACCTCGGCCTGTTGCGACATCGGCTAAGCTGAACCATCCTCGAGGCTAGGAGTCGGGGCCATTTGGTCCGGATAGCTAGCGTCGACTAATAGAGGCTCGCGCTCGTGGTGGTCTGCAGACGGCACGCGGGGGCGTTGCACCTGCAAGTTGCACCTGCAACGTTCATCCCTGCCCGGGAGTTAAGACCATGTCGCACCAGCCGAACCAACCAGTCGAGCAGCCAACACTCGCCGCCTACGCACAGCCCCGCCTCGCGCGGAGCTTGCTCGAGGTAATGACCTCGGTAGTGCCCTACCTAGCGCTTTCGGTCCTGATGTATCTGGCGCTTGCCGTGTCGGTTCCGCTTACGCTGGCGCTCGCGATTCCGACCGCCGGGTTCCTCGTGCGGACATTCGTGATGTTTCATGACTGCTCCCACGGGTCGCTCATGCCCTCCAAGCGCGCCAACCGCTATCTGGGGCGCTTTCTGGGACTGTTTGTTCTGTCGCCGTTCGGGCGCTGGCGCCACGACCACGCCGTCCACCACGCAACATCGGGAGACCTGGCGCGGCGCGGCGTGGGGGACATCATCACGCTGACCGTGACCGAATACCAGGCGCGGGGATGGCGAGGTCGCCTCGGGTACCGGTTGATTCGCAATCCGGTGGTGATGTTCGGCCTCGGTCCGGTGATTGCGATGATGGTCGGGCCGCGCATCGCGACCCGTTCGCAGCGCCCGCGGATGCGGCACAGCGTGCTGGCCATGGACTTGGTGCTCCTCGCGATCGTCGGCGGCCTGTGCGCGGCGATCGGCTGGGCGAATTTCCTCATCGTTTGGGCGCCCCCGGCGTTGCTCGCCGGATCCGCCGGCATCTGGCTCTTCTACGTCCAGCATCAGTTCGAAGACGCCTACTGGCAGCCCAGCGCTGAATGGGACTTCGCAGACGCAGCGCTGCGCGGCAGCTCGTATCTCAAGCTGCCGAAGGTTCTGCAGTTCTTCACGGGCAACATCGGGCTCCATCACGTCCACCACCTCAATGCCCGGATCCCGAATTACCGGCTCCAGCAAGCTCACGACGAGAATCCGATCTTCCACCAGGTACCGACGCTCACCCTGTGGGATGCCCTAAACACCGTCAGGCTCAAGCTGTGGGACGAGGAGCAGAGGAGGCTCGTCACGTTCGCGCAGGCACGGCGCGCCGATGGCCTGGCGCTCCGGCTACGTCCGCCGGCCGCGCACCTGGCCGACCGGGCGTCCTGACAGCCGGCTTGAGGTGGCGTCAGTTCGCGGGGGGTGAACTCACGTCGCGGAGCCGTTGCTCCGCGCGCTGCAGCTCACGTTCGAGCTGCTCCAGGCGGGGGCTCGAGCCCGAGCCCCAGCGGTACAGCTTGGCGCGAAGCAGAGCCACCCGATCACGGTAGTAGCGCGCGTCAGCTCGCGCCAGCTCGAGCTCAGCGTCCGAGCTCACGAGTCGAACTCCACGACCGCATACGCCTTCTGATCGATGATCTCCCGTACCCCAGTGGTAGTTCCGTCGGCCGGCCGCCACCAGACGACGTACGGCCGATGATGACCCATGTCGAAGATCGCCATTACGGTGCCGCCGCGCACCGGGTCGGACAGTCCCACCTCGGTCATGCAATCCGTGTGCCCGCGCCGCGTCCACAGTTTCGCGATTCGGCGGCCGTGCGGACGACTGCCCACCTCGAGCTCGACCTGCTTTCGCATGTCGCCGTAGACACGCTCGATGACACGCGGGTCATCGTCGATGCCCGGGATGAAGAACTTGCCCACGGTCGGATTTAGAGCCCGCGGTTGCGGGCATCCTCGGCCAGGGCGGCGCTCATCGCAGCGGGATGCGTGTCGGCCTGTAACTGAGCGATCAGCCTCTCGTGGCGCTCAGATTCCCGATGCACAGAGTCCTGAAGCCCCTGGACGAGCCCCTCCAGATGCGCGACGCGCGCTTCGAGCGCGGGGAGCCAGTCTGGTTTTGCATCGGCGGGGCCGTCCGGTCGATCGGGGACCGCGGCCGTTCGGCGCATCAGGCGGATCCGAGCGATCAGACCCTCACGCTCATGCATCGTCATCGCTTGCCCGGTCGTTTCACCTGTTCGGGCCGAGGCGGATACTTGCGGCGCTCCTCTGCGGTCATCTGGCGGATCACCAGCGAGCCGCTCTCTACCTGGGCCCGGACCAGCTCCAGCTTCTCTTGGCGTTTTTCCTCTGCCCGCTCACGCGTCGTCTTCACAGGATCGCCTGGCTCGCGCGTTGTGACCGATCATCCGTCTCCTTGCTTCGCCGGCGCGTTCGGGTGATCGGAGGGAGATTCGCTGCGTCGGCGGGAAGAACCTCACGGGCGACAATGCCGCCCGTACGCTCCACCGTATCACCCCACCATCCCGGAAAAGCGTTCCCGCAAATCCCGGATTGCACCCGCCTCTGATGGAGAGTAGCCTGGGTAGCTGCGCTGACCCCGCGGGCAGGACTTCAGGCCCGGGCTCGAGTGCCACCGAGGCGCAGGCGCGCGCTGAGGCGAGGAACCTGAGCCTATGATCGACACTCGCGGGGCCAGCGACAGATTTGCCGTTTCGCTGCCTGGCGAGAGTCGTCTGGTCTAATCTGCTCCACCACTCTCGCCGTCATGAGTTCGATCACGGAGATTACTGTCCTGGGTGGCGAGCGCCATCGCGTCGAAGGCGACGTCAAAACTGTGGAACGCTTGATCCTGGACGCGGCACGTGGGTCGATCATGGAGCTAGCGTGGATGACCGACGCTGGGACAGGGGAGTCCGTCGGCTTCAATCCCGAGTCCGTGATCATGCTCCGGGCTGTCAGCTCCGCTGAGTAGCCTCCCGCCCCCCGGAGTGGCTTGACGGAACCTCCGGCGATTCCCACCAAGATGTGGGCGCTGCGGCGGGCAGCCCAACTGCTGGCGGATGACGCGCGTCAGCGGTTGGGCAAGGTCGGCCCGGTCAGCGCCCAAGGCGTGCCGCGCTCCCCTGGGCAGATCACCGAAGATTGGCTCACCGCCATGCTGTGCGCCGACATCCCCGGTGCGGGCGTCGAGTCCGTGAGGGCTGTGGGGAGCAGCGTGGGAACTACGACCCGCAGCACGCTGGAGCTCACCTACAACGACGCCGGCGCTAGCGCTGGACTCCCCACCCGGCTGTTCGTCAAGTGTGCGAGCACCGCCCCTCAGCGGCTGATGCTCGGGCTGGGCGGGTTCATCCAAAACGAACCCAGCTTCTATGCCCACGTGCGGCCCGGCCTGGAGATCGAGGCTCCCATCGGCTACTGCGGCGCGGTCGACGGGCGTTCGTGGCACTCGATCGTGCTGCTGGAAGACGTCACGGCCACCCGCGGTGCCAGCTTCTGGAAGCCCGGAACCAAGATCGCCCGCCCAGACATCGAGCACCTGCTGAGCCAAGTGGCCAGGTGGCACGGGACGCTGTGGGAGAGTCGCCAGCTCGCCGCGCGGCGATGGCTGAAGTCGCCGGGTGAGCAGATGCGGGTGATCGATGCACTGATCGGGCTGGCTGACCGCCGAAAGCCCGGGGCCCGGCGCGCCCGAGCGGTGATCCCGTCCACGTTGCGTGATCGCCAAGCCGAGCTGTTCGCCGGGATGAGGCGCGCTATGGAGCTAGCGAGCCAGGGTGCGCGTACCTACCTCCACGGCGACCTACACATCGCAAACACATACCGCACGCGAGACCAGAGGCTGGGGATCGCCGACTGGCAGGTCGGGCTTCAGGGCTCATGGGCGTTCGACTACGCGTATCTCGTGGCCACCGCCCTGGACGTGGGGGACCGGCGGGAGTGGGAGCACGACCTCCTCGACTTGTATCTAGACCAGCTCGCCGCGGCCGGCGGCGGGAGAATCACCCGAGATGACGCCTGGCAGGCCTACCGCCAGGCCACGCTCTACCCGTACTTCGCCTGGGTGTACACGATCGGCCGCTCGCGCCTGCAGCCCAGGTTCCAGCCGGACCAGGTCAGCCTGGTGATGATCGAGCGGATCGCGGCGGCAATCGAGGACCTCGACTCGCTCGGCGCGGTTGGGCTCTGACCCGCCTGCGGTAAACCGCGCACCGGACGTGAATCTCCAAGCCGCGGATGCGGACCGAGGTTTCGTCGGCTATGGCTCGCCCGCAGACCGGGCACTTTTCACGGCGAGGCAGAAACAACCTCAGCTCAGGACCGCGACGATGCCGTGAGCTCGGGCGTACTCCAGGCACTGGCGCCGGCCCCGCAGGCCGACCGCGTGAAACACGATGTCTCCCGCCGTTCCGATCAGGGACCAGCCATCCTCAGTGGGGCGGAGCCTCAGGTACCCAGGGGTCGCGGTCTGGGCGCTCGGCCGGTCGCCCAGGCGAAGCGCGAACGCAGCGGGCTTGTGTGCAATGGCGGACATCTGCCATGGAGGATCACGCCGGCCCGTTAAACGCCCCTGGGTTTTTCCTCTGGGTTTGGTAAGAGAGCCAGCTGGCCGTGCCGCGGGGCCCCGCTCGACCCGGCGGCGTAACCTTCAACACCCGGTTGAGTAGGCGAACGCGCTCGGCCTCCCTGAAGCCCTGGCTCACGGGACGCCGAGCTTTCCCAGGAGGAGCCATGTCAAGCACTAGTTCGGCGCCAGAAGCGACCCCCACCATCGACTCGAGCAACGGCCGCGGGCAGCAAGCGGTCATCACGGTCCTTAACCCCGCCAGCGGGGAGAAGGTGGGGGAGGTCCCGTCGCTGGATGGCGACCAGACGCGTGAACTGGTGAGGCAAGCCAGGGCGGCCCAGCCAGCGTGGGCGGAGCTCGGGTTCAAGGGCCGGGGCGAGCTGATGCGAGACATGCGCCGGTGGCTGGTCCAGAATCGCAAGCGCGTGATCCAGACGCTGAGCGAGGAGAACGGCAAGACCTATGAGGACGGGCAGCTCGAAGTCCTGTACTGCGCTGATGCCCTGGGGTTCTGGGCCAAGAAGGCTCCGAAGTGGCTGGCCGACGAGCACGCGCGGCCGCACTTGCCGATGCTGCTGGGGCGCAAGGTGATCAACCGCTATGTGCCTTACGGCGTGGTCGGCGTGATCGGCCCGTGGAACTACCCGATCATCAATAACTTCGGAGACGCCATCCCCGCGCTGATGGCCGGCAACTCGGTCGTGCTCAAGCCGGCCAGCATCACGCCGCTCAGCTCGATGCTGATGGCGGAGGGCATGCGGGAGGTGGGAGTCCCTGAAGGCGTGTTCCTGGTCGCCACCGGATCCGGTGGTGCGGTCGGTGGAGCGCTGGTGGAGTCGGTGGACATGCTCCACTTCACCGGGTCCACCGAGGTGGGGCGCCAGCTGGCCGAGCAGGCAGCCAAGCGGCTGCTCCCGGTGACGCTGGAGCTGGGCGGCAAGGACCCGATGATCGTGCTGCGGGACGCCAACCTCGAGCGGGCGGCCAACGCCGCGGTGTGGGGCGCCTTGCAGAACGCCGGCCAGACCTGCATCTCGGTCGAGCGGGTGTATGTCGAGGGCGAGGCCTACGAGCCATTCGTGTCCAAGGTGGTGGAGAAGGTCAAGGCGCTGCGCGAGGGTCCGGCCGGTGGCGCGGGAACCGTGGAGGTCGGCGCGATGACGTCACCGGAGCAGGTCGACCTGGTGGAGGAGCACGTTCGCGAGGCCGTGGACAAGGGTGCGAAGGTCGAGACCGGAGGCAAGCGCGGGGCGGGGCAGGGAAGCTTCTTCGAGCCCACGGTCCTGACCAACGTCGACCACTCGATGCGGATCATGCGCGAGGAGACCTTCGGCCCCACACTGCCGATCATGCGCGTGGACAGCGAGGACGAGGCGGTCCGGCTGGCCAACGACTCGACCATGGGCCTGGACTCGAGCGTGTTCGCCGGTGACCCCGCGCATGGCGAAGCGGTGGCCCGGCGACTCCAGTCGGGAGCGTCGATCGTCAACGACGCGCTGACCAACTACCTGGCCATGGAGATCCCGATCGGCGGCATGAAGGAATCGGGCGTGGGCGCCCGTCACGGGAAGGTCGGAATCCAGAAGTACTGCCAGCGCCAGAACCTGGTGGTGACCCGGTTCGGGCTGAACCGCGAGATCTACTACTTCCCCTACTCGAAGGGCGTGGCCAAGCTCACCGAGTGGCTGATCGTGGCGCTGTTCGGACGAGGCAGCCGCAGACGCTAGATCCCGCCGACTCGATCATCGAGTTCCTTCGCTCCGAGGGGGCGGGGGAGTTGCCCCACGGCCGGTCCCGGCCGCTGCTGGACCACCTGATCGGAACCTACGAGATTCTCCACCGCTGGGGGCAGCCGGAGTGGCTCCAGCGCGCGGGCCTGCTCCACAGCGTCTACGGCACCGACGCCTACGACCGGGAGTTGTTGTCCGCAGGTCGACGGGCCGAGGTGGCTGGTCTGGCCGGCGAGCAGGCCGAGCGGACCGCGTTTCTGTTTTGCGTAACGCCGCGCGGGCCTCTGCTCAGCGGGACCTATCGCTGGGCGCGAGGACTGCCGGTGAAGACCCGCGATGCCGAGGCCAGCCGGGCGGAGCTTGACACCCTGGTGCTGCTGCACATGGCCAACCTGGCCGAGCAGGCTCAGAGCGCCGATGGATCCCCGGGCCGGTGGCTGGTGCGGCTGCGCCAGCTGGCGGAGCTCCTGATCGACAGCGACGCGGTCGAGCTCCCCGCGTTCGTCGCCCAGCTGGCCGGGTTCTCGGACGCCGATGAGTCGGCGACGCGGCGCGCGTACGCGGCCGGCCTCGCGCGCAGCGACGATCCGGAGTGGCGGGCCAGCCGCCTGGCCCTGGCGGCAGCCATCTGCCCCGCGGTGGCCGAGCCGTGCGTGTGGCTGGCCCAGCTGGCCCGCGGACAGGGAGACGAGGGTGCAGCGCGACGGTGGGCGGCCACCGCGGACCAGCGACTGCAGAACCTGGGTACCGCCTGGGACAAGCGCCACACGTTTAAGGAATGGGCGGAGCTGGCCGCCCGCGGCGACGACGGCGTAGTGGTCAGGGGGGGGCCGGACCCGGCCGCCGGCCGCGGGCGCTTTCACCGATACGTCGAGTCGCTGGCCGAGGGCGGCGAGTCAACTCTGGGCAAGGTGTATCCCGAGCTGGACAGCCAGCCCTGGTTTGACCCGGACGACTTTCCGCTGGCCCGGTATCTGGAGGCCAACTATGCGGCGATCCGGGCGGAGGTCCTGGCGCTCGAGCCCGCCGAGTTCCACCGGGAGAGCGAGCGGATCGAGCGCTCGGGCGATTGGGACGTGGCGTTTTTGTACGAGCGAGGTCGCCGCCGCGACGAGCTGTGTGACGCCTGCCCGGTCACCACTCAGGGGATCGAAGCGTTCTCAGCCATGCGGACGCTGACCGGCTTGGCCTACGTGTCCCGCATGCGCGCCGCCACCCACATCCAGGCGCACCGCGGCCCGACCAACCTGCGCGTGCGCTGCCACCTGGGGATCCAGGTGCCGGACGGCGACTGCGCAATCCGAGTCGGCCCCCAAACGCGGCGCTGGCAGGACGGGCGCTGCCTGGTATTCGACGACTACTTCGAGCACGAGGCCTGGAATCACACCGAGCAGGACCGCATCGTCCTGATCGTGGACCTGTGGCATCCGGGGCTGTCGGCGACCGAGGTGAGCCTGCTGGAGGGACTCCACGCCTACGCCTCTGGCCAGGCGGGCCGACTCGAGCGCTACTGGGCGGCCAACCGGGCCGCGGCTGGCGCGGCTACGGCGGCCCGGGCCTAGAAATCGCCGCCGCCGAAGTCACCGCCGTCGCCCCCGCCGAAGTCGCCGCCGCCGAAGTCGCCGCCGTCGCCCCCGTCTCCGCCGTCGCCGTCTCCGTCGCCGTCGCCGAATAAGTCGCCGACGGCCGCGGCGCCGAACCCGAGGCCGGCGCCGAGCACCGACCCCACCAGGAGCGTCTGGAGCAGGCCTCCACCACCGAACCCGTTGAAGTAGCCGCCGGCATACGGGCCGAAATGGCCGGGGGCGTTCCAGTAGTCGGTGGGGCGCCCGTTGACCGTTACCTGGCGCCCGTGCGGATCGAAGCCTTCCTTGATCCGCAAGGCATCCGCGGCACAGGCGGGAACCGGCCGCGGACTCCCGTTGGGCGGAGCCCAGTCGACGTCCTCGGTGGACGGACCGTGGCGGGGGTCGAAGAAGCACGGCGCTCTGTGCTCAGGCGGAGGTTTGCCCTCCAGCACCGCCTTGGTGTAGGCCATGGCGTAGCGACCCTCCTCAAGCGTCTCGCCGACCGGGGCGAGATCCTCAGGCTGCTTGGCCCGGTCGAACACGTCGCTGGCCCGCTGGTAGGCCTCGAGGGCCTGTCCGTATCGCTGCTTGGCCTCGTCGGACACCCCGGGCATCTGGATATCGACGTCAAGCGTGCGGATGTCGTCCCCCAACGCCACCAGGTCGTCTTGAGCCGAGGCTCGCACTTCCTCCCACTCGCGCTCATGCCGGCTCTTGTGTCCGAGGAAGGGCACGGCGGGAACCATAGCGCCGGGCCGGGCCGCGGGTCAGGGCGCCATCCCGTGCATTTGCATCATGGCCTGCTGTGCCGCCGGGCTCCCGGGGACGGTGAGCCCCGGGACCGACCCGGGAGCGAGCGCCACCCCCAGCGCGATCGTCAGCAGCACGCCGGCGGTGGCAATCCGGGCGGGCCACGTCAGGGGCGCCAGCCGTTCCAGGGCGATCAGCACCGCCACCACGGCCATCCATACCAGGCTCATGGCCCCGAGGGCGAACAGCACCACCATCAGCGCCCACGAGCTGGCCAGGCAGCGTCCGCCCGCGGTCAGCCCGGAGCGTGCGCCGTCGACCAGGCCAGCGGCGGAGCCGATGAACTCGGCCCGGCACCGGGCGAGCCAGCGGCCCTTGGTGGGACTCAGCTGATAGGCGGCGGCCCCGGCCACGAGGGCCACCGAGAGCCCCTGTCCGGCGCGGTGCCAGGCGAACGTGCCTCCGACCAGCGACCGCCCGGCCCGCAGAACCGCGTAGGCGGCGGCGCCGGCCAGAGCCCAGACGACCAGATAGCCGACCACGAAGCCGGCCGCGGCCAGGGTGCGATGGACGGACCGGCGCGACGCGGCGGGAAGGCTCGAAGCCACCGCCGGCGTGATCGCCGGCACCATCATCGCGGCCATCATCACCACCCAGGTGGCGGCGAACCACCCGAACGTACCCAGTGACGTGCCGGGCCCCGCGTCCATGCCGCCCATGCGGCCCACGCTCAGCCACCAGCCCACCGCAACCAGCGGCAGGAGGGCCGCGGCGGCCAGCCGCCAGGACCGGGGCGGCGCGCGCAGCGACCAGGAACCGCTGCTGCTACTCATACTCGAGCGCCGGATGCCACTCGCCGCGGCCACCCGGCGTGGTGTCCAGGATGTTCCACATCGGCCACATGAAATCTACGTGACGCGGGTGCTGGCCGGGCTGCGTCGGCGCCCAGGCCAGCTCTGAGCTCCAGCTGTGGTGGATCGCGCCGTTTCGCCGGACGAACACGAAGGCGATCGGCCGCTGGCTGCCGTCCTCGGTCTCGGCGTGGTAGTCGCGGTTGAACGTGTTCTCCGCCGAGGAAAGCATGCGGATGTCGGCCCAGCCGCGGCTGTACGCGTGAGCCCGGAAGCGCTCTATCGGCGCCTTGGCCGAAATCGCCAGGTTCACGTGCTGGGTCAGGTGCCGGGCCTGTCCGGACACCGCGTCGATGATCGAGGTGCAGGCCGGACAGGCTGATCCGAGTGGTTCGCCCTGCGGTCCCGGGAGGAACATAAAGCTGTAGAGGAACAGGGTGTCCTTGCCCCCCTCAAACAGGTCGGACAGCTTCACCGCCCGCGGGCTCCCGGTGCGGATGTCCCATTCCCGGAACTCGTAGTCGTCCGGCAGCGCGCCACCGAGTGGCAGCTGGCGGCGGCGCTCGGCCACGGCCTCGGTGTGGGCGCGCAGCTCCATCTCGGCGCGCAGCAGGTCGTCGCGGGCTTGGCGGTACTCGTCCGACTCGTTGGGAAACCGGAGGTCGTGGAGCTGCTCGGGTGTCGTGGTCATATCCAGGCTCCTTGTGTGGGAGGACATTCGTTCAAGCTAGTTGTTGAATATCACATCCGCTGATAACATTCAACCCGATGGTTGAACGAGAGCCCCAGCTGGATCGGGTGTATCGCGCGCTGGCCGACCCCACGCGGCGCCAGCTGCTCACCGTGCTCGGCTCGGGGGACGCGCGGATCAAGGATCTGGCGGACCCGCTTCCCATATCGTTCGCCGCCGTGGCGCGACACGTGGCCACATTGGAGCAGGCGCAGCTGATCTCGCGTGACGTCCGCGGCCGCGAGCACTGGCTGTCGGTCAACGTCCAGGGCCTGCGTGACGCCGAGGCCTGGATTGCCGAGCAGTCGGCCGCATGGTCCGCCCGGGCCGACGCGTTGGCCGGCTATCTGCGGCGGACGCAGCATTGACCCAACCCGAGCTCGCCAGCGCTCGAGTCGAGCGCGTCCTGCCGGCGGTCCCCGAGGTGGTCTACGACGCCTGGCTCGACGAGGACGCCCTACGGGAGTTCATGTGTCCGGCCCCCGGCCGCATATCAGCGGTGGCCGTGGACGCCCGGCTGGGCGGAAGCCTGCGCGTGGTCATGAGCTTTCCCGACCACGACCGCGAGATCACCGGGCACTTCGTGGCCCTGGACCGGCCACAACGGGTGTGCTTCACCTGGAACACCGACGTCGAGGAGCACGAGAGCATCGTGACCATCCTGCTGGCTCCGCACGGGGAGGACGAGACGCACATGACGATCATCCACACCCGCCAGCTGGCCACCCTCGTGCGCTCCTACCGGGACGGCTGGTCGTCGATCGCCGACGCCCTGGCCGACCATCTCGCCGGTTAGAGCGTGGTGCCGCTGGCCAGGCGGCTGATCGACTGAGGGTCGTGGGAGGGGAGATATACGGTCGGATGCTCGCGAGCGTGGGCCAGGATGGTCCGCATGGTCTCGACGGCGACCGCCGGTTTGGGGGCGATCGCGTCGGGCCGCAAGGCATGGAGCTGCTCGACCGAGTCGGTGGCGTCGCCGGCCAGCAGAATGTGACGGCCCTCGTCGTCGATGCAGATGACCGATACGTGGCCGGGGGTGTGACCGGCCGTGCCCACGGCGACGATCCGGCCATCGTCGCTGAGCGCCCGGCTGTGAGAAAACGCGCCGAACGGCCCGTCGTCGAGCGAGAAAGAGTCGAACTGCACCCCGGGCGGAACGGGCTGGTGCAGTAGCCGTTGCATGACCCGCGAACCGAGCGTCCGGGAGAACTCCAGCTCCTGGTCGTGCACCAGCACGGGACCGCGCAGGTGCACCGCCCCATCCATGTGATCGCCGTGCATGTGGGTGAGCACGGTGCGCTCGACGTGGTCGATCGACAGCCCCGCGGCGGCCAAGGCGCTGGGCAGCTCATCCTCCGATGTGACGTCAAACCGGGCGAACGGGATGTCCTTGACCTCCGCGGTCTCTCCGGTGTCCACCAGCAGCAACCGGGGATCGTGCTCCACCGCCCAACAGTGGATGGGCACGGCATCGCACCAGGGCCCAGGCAGGAACAGGCCCGGCTGGCGGCGCCAGCCCGGGCGGGCGAACAGGAATGCGCGCTTTAGGCCTACCGTTCCGGTGGTCAGGGGGTGAATCCTCACGAGCGATCCGGTGGGCGCGGGAGCACCTGGGCCTTAAGCTGCCGGGGGCGCGTGGCCAGCTCGATCCCCCGCCCCGCGCCCCACACCGCAGCCAGGCCGATGGCCACCCCGATCGCCGTATCGAACAGGCGCATGAGCGGCTGCTGCGCGGCGTGATGCGGGTCGAGACCCACGATCACCAGCACCACGAGCGTGGCCAGACTGGCCGGCATCGTGTCCTGATCGCGGCCGGCCATCGCCAGGATGAACGCGCCCAGCGCGACCAGCACCGCGATCGCCCAGAGATGGAACGTGAACAGCAGCAGGTATATCTCGCATAGGACGAAGCTCACGAGCGTCCCGGACACGCGGGACAGCGCGGCCGAGGAGCTCTCGTCCACGCTGTGGCGAAACACGAACACCGTCGAGATGGCCGCCCACAAAGCGCCGATCGTGTCGCCGGTGGCCGTGACCTGGTTGATGGGATTGGCCACGTGGGCCACGAACCAGTAGCTGGCCAGGGCCGAGATCCCAAGCGCAACGCTGAAGGCCGCAATGGCCCCCGGGTCCCGATCCTGTCTGGCGCCTGCTAGCGACACCGCGAGCAGGCTAGCGCGCCGGACCTAGTGCTTCTTCGGTTTGGTGCAGACGCGAATCGTCTTCTTGTGGCCGTGCACTCGCTTGGTGCGCTTGTGGCACCGGCGCTTGGGCTTGGGCGGCGGCGGCGTGACGGGCTGGCTGCCTGACACCTTCACCACGAACGGCTGGGGTGTGGTGTTCTGCGGCGTCGCCGACGACGGGCACATGTGGTTGCCGTTGTCGAACGTGGCCGTCCACGAGATCGTGTAGGTCCGCCCGGCGGTGGACGAGTCAAGCGGTGCGGTCAGCATCACCTTTCCGGTGCCGGACCCGGAGACGGTCCGGGTCTGCAGACCCGGGGAGCTGACCATGACGCTCAGCGTGTCGTGGCCCGAGCTGTCACCTGGGTCCGAGGACTCTGACGCGGTGACGGTCAGGCTGGTCTGGGTCGAAGGCACGGTCAGCGCGCCCTGCGGCCCGGCGGTGGCGCCGCTCAGCTGGACGAAATCCGGGTCCAGCCCCGCGGCAAACGAACAATCGCGGAACTCCGGGCGGTTGGCAGCCAACGACGTGCTTGGCAGCACAGCCGCGGCGCCCACCACCGCGAGACTCAGGATTCCCCTCCCAGTACGGGTCACAGCACTAAATGATGCCAGCGGGGCTAATTCCTTCCCGCTGCTTAGTCTTCCCGTCATGAGCCTCGCCAGCGCCGCGGCTTTCGCTCCAGTTCATCAGCACTACCTGCTGGAGGCCCGGCAGATGCAGGCGCTGTCGTTTGCGGTGCACATCCCGCTCGTGGCCTTCGCCATCTCGTTTCCGGCCATGGTGCTGTTTATGGAGTGGCTGTACTCGCGCACCGGGGATGAGCTGTACCTCACGCTGGCCCGGCGCTGGACCCGAATCATGGTCGCGCTGTTTGCGATCGGGGTGATCACGGGCACGGTGCTCAGCTTCGAGATGGGTCTGCTGTGGCCCAACTTCACGGCCACGTTCGGCAGCGTGTTCGGCCTCGGGTTCGCGATCGAGGGCTTCTCGTTCTTCCTGGAGGCGATCTTTATCGGGATCTACATCTACGGCTGGGGGCGCTTATCCCGCCGGGTGCACCTCTTGAGCGGGATCCCCATCGTGATCACCGGGTTCACCGGCTCGCTGACAGTGATCTCGGTGAACGCCTGGATGAACCACCCCGGCGGTTTTCAGCTCCAGGCCGGAAGGGTCACCCACGTCGATCCGTTCCAGGCGCTGTTCGCCAACACCTACCTGTGGCACGAGCTGATCCATATGTACCTGGCCGGCTACATCGTCAGCGGCTTCATCCTGGCCGCCGTGTACGCGTTCGCCCGCCTGCGCGGGCGCTGGGGACGCTATGAGCGCACAGCACTGGCCATCCCACTGACCATCGCCGCGCTGGTGGCTCCCGTGCAGGTCCTGGTCGGTGACTGGGCGGCCCGGGACGTGGCCAGCACCCAGCCGATCAAGCTGGCGGCGTTGGAGGGCCTGTACAAGACCACCAATGGCGCGTCCGAGCACGTCCTGGGGTGGTACACCGATAACCAGGTCAAGTACGGGATCGCCATCCCCCACCTCCTGTCGTTCCTCGCCTACCACAGCTGGAACGCCAAGGTCCAGGGCCTCGAGACGGTGCCGGCCAACCAGCGCCCGCCGATCAACGTCGTGCGGATCGCGTTCCAGGCCATGGTGGGCATCGGGACGCTGCTGGCGATCCTTGGGGTGGTTTACCTGGTCGTCTGGATGCGGCGAAAACGCCTGCCCGAATCGGTCTGGTTCTACCGTGCGCTCGTGCTGGCCGGCCCGGCCGCGGTGGTCGCGCTGATCTCCGGGTGGGTGGTGACCGAGGTGGGCCGCCAGCCCTGGGTCGTCTACCGGGTGATGCGCAGCGCCGACGCCGTCACCGGGGCCAGCGGCGTCCCAGTCGGCTACGGCGCGCTGGCCGCCAGCTACGTGGTCGTGGCCTGTGGGCTGGTCTGGGTGCTCAGGCGCCTGGCTCGCATGCCGCTGCAGCCAACTGCCAAAAGCGCGAGGGCCTAGGCCATGTTGCAGGCGCTACCCATGGTGTTCATCCTCATCGGTGTGGCCATGTACACGGTGCTGGCCGGAGCCGACTTCGGCGCGGGCCTGTGGCAGCTGATGGCCGGCCCCGGCCCGCGGGGCGAGCGGATCCGTGAGCACGCCCATCACTCCATGGCTCCGGTCTGGGAGGCCAACCACGTGTGGCTGATCTTCGTGCTGACCGTGTTCTGGACCGCGTATCCGCGAGCGCTGGGGTCGATCGCCTCGACCCTGGCGGTGGCGCTGTCCGTGGCTGCCCTGGGCATCATCTTCCGCGGGGCGGCATACGCGCTGCGCGAGGGTGCGCTCAACGAGCAGGAGGCCGGGGTGATCGACACGATCTTCGCCGTCTCCTCGATCATTACCCCGTTCGCCCTGGGCGCGGCCGTGGGGGCGATCGCCACCGACCGCGTCCCGGTGGGCAACGCGGCCGGCCGGCTGTTCTCCAGTTGGCTGAACGGACCGTCAGTGCTGATCGGCGTGCTGGCCGTGGCCAGCTGCGCGTATCTGGCCGCGGTGTACCTGGCCGCCGACGCGGCCCGCCTCGGCGACGCCGAGCTCCAGCAGGCCTTCCGGCTGCGGGCGTTGGGTGCCGGCGCTGTGGCCGGGGGCCTCGCCCTGGCCGGCGTCGTGGTGCTGGAGGCCAACTACCACCGTCTCTATCACTCACTGGTAGATGGCAGCGGTCTGCCCGCGCTCGTGGTCTCGGCCCTGGCCGGCGTCGCCACCCTGGGGCTGGTGTGGCGCCACCGCTACGAATGGGCCCGCTACGGCGCGGCCCTGGCCGTGGCGGCCATCGTGGCCGGCTGGGCCCTGGCCCGGTGGCCCGTCATCCTCCCAGGGCTGACCGTTCAGCAGGCGGCGGCCGGGCACGACACGCTCGTCTGGGTCGTCGTCGCCGTGCTGGTGGGTGGGCTGATCATGTTCCCGTCGCTGGCGCTGCTGTTCCGGCTCAGTCTGACCGGACGCTTCCGGGCCCCGGAGACGGTCGACAACGGGCTGGGCGCGGCGGCGATCGGCCTGGGTACCGGGTCCTGGCCGGTGCGCGTGGCCATGGCCTGCCTGGTGGCGGGGTTTGGCTTGCTGAACGTGGCCGACGCCGGTTGGGCTCACGGCCTGGGGGTGGTCTGCCTGCTGGGCTTCGTGGTCCTCGGATTCCGGGCGGTGATCGTGAACGCCCTGGCCGACGGGTAGGTAGTGAGGATGGACCGCCAGCGGATCGTGGTCACCGGAGCCACCGGGATGATCGGGCGCGCGTTGGTGGCCGGGCTGCTGGACCGCGGCGACTCTGTCGTCGCCCTGGCCCGGAACGCGGCGCGGGCCCAGGAGATCCTGGGAGAGACGGTGGAGGTGCACGAGTGGCCCGAGCCCACGCACTCGCCTCCGCCGGTGGGCAGCCTGACCGGAGCCGATGCCGTGATGCACCTGCTCGGCGAGCCGGTGGCCCAGCGATGGAATCCTGGGGTCAAGCGGGCGATTCGCGACTCGCGTGAGCTGGCCACCCAGATGCTGGTCACTGGTCTGCGGGCCCTGCGTGACGCTGAGCGCCCGCGGACCCTGATCTCAGGGTCCGCGGTCGGGTTCTATGGCCCGCGCGGCGATGAGCCGCTCGACGAGCATGCCGGCCCGGGGTCTGACTTCCTGGCCGAGACGGTGGTGGCCTGGGAGCGAGAAGCCGCGCGCGCCGAGGAGATCATGCGGGTGCTCATGGCCCGCACCGGAATTGTCATGTCACCCAACGGCGGGGCGCTGGGCAAGATGCTGCCGATCTTCCGGTTGGGCCTGGGCGGCCCGATAGCCGGAGGCCGCCAATACCTGTCCTGGATCCATCTCGAAGACGAGGTGCGAGGGCTGTTGTTCTGCCTGGATAACCATCAGGCCCGGGGGCCGGTCAACCTCGTGGCCCCACACCCCGTGACCAACGCCGAGTTCACCCGGTCCCTGGCCCGGGCCGTGCGGCGCCCGGCCATCCTGCCGGTGCCCGGCTTCGGGCTCCGACTCATGTTCGGGGAGATGGCCCAGGGAGTGGTCACCGGCCAGCGCGCGGTCCCGGCCCGGCTCAGCGAGCTGGAATACCAGTTTGCCTATCCCGAGATCGGGCCCGCGCTGGCCGCATTGCTGTCGCACAGCTGAGCCTGCCGGTTACATCAGGTGGTCGTCCAACGAGCCGGGGTAGAACCGTTCGGCCTCGGCCTCCAGGCGGCGCTCGTTGCGCCGCAGCCAGACGATGAACAGCACGAGTACGACGGCCGCCGCCACGCCCAGGCCGATGTCGGCCGGACCCCGAGCCCGCTTGAGCGCGTGGCCGGCGTAGTAGAAGCCCACGGCAAAGATCCCTGACCACACGATCCCGCCCGCGGCGTTGAAGGCCAGGAACCGGAGCCAGTGCATGCGGTTGGTGCCAGCCAGGAACGCCGCATAGGTGCGCAGGATCGACACGAAACGCCCGAAGAACACCACCTTTCCCCCGTGGCGCTCGAAGATCAGCCGGCCCACCTTGAGCTTGGCCTCGTTGAGGTGAACCTTCGGCCCGTAACGGCGCAGCAGCCGGTAGCCGCCCCAGTGCCCGACGGCAAACCCGATGTTGTCGCCGATGATCGCCCCCGCGGCGGCGCTGGCCCAGATCAGCCACACCACGAGATGGTGGGTCACCCCGGCGTAAAGGGCGGCGGTGATCACCATCGTCTCCCCCGGAAACGGGACCCCTAGGCTCTCCACCATCACGAAAGCGAACACCGCGGCATAGCCGTAGTTCGACAGGAGCGTGTCCAGCGTGTGGGTGGAGAAGAAGGCCGCGATCATGCAAATTCAGTATCACCCGCCCCGGTGGGGGGTGCCCGCTTGCCACAATCGCGCGGATGCGAGATGAGGTGCGTGAAAATCCCCGCGGAGCCGCGGTGGGACCGCTGACGGTCAGCCAGCGCAGCGCGCGCCTGGCCGCCCGGCGCCGCCAGGTGCGCCGGCGCCAGGCCGTTGCCCTGGGCGTGATCGTCCTGCTCATCGTGGCCGTCGTGGTGGCGGTCATGCCGAGCGGTCACCCGATCTTCCAGCAGTCGGCGGCCCCGCCGGAGCCGCAGGCGGGTTCTGCCCAGCCCGTGGCGCCAGCCAAGCCGGTCGTCCACACACCGCATCCCACTCAGCCCTCATCCAGCGTCCAAGCCGCGCCGGTGAACCGGGTGCTCCACTACACCTCGTACGTGCAGCTGGCCGGCCACCGGCACCGAGAGGTGGCGCTGACCTTCGACGACGGGCCCAGCCCGTATACGCCGCAGGTGTTGCGGGTCTTGGCCCAGATGCACGCCCCAGCCACGTTCTTCCTCATCGGGCGCTCGGCCAGCGCCTATCCTCAGTTCGTGGCCGCGGAGGTCGCGGCCGGCCAGGAGGTGGGCAACCACACCGAGACCCACCCGCCCCTGGGCCAGCTGTCGAGCAGCGGACAGGCGACCCAGCTGCAGGAGGCCAGCGCGGCAATCAAGCGGGCCGGCGCGCCGTCCCCGGTGCTCATGCGACCACCGTATGGATCGCTCGATGCGGCCACGGTCAACGTGCTGAAGGCGCAGGGGTTGCTGATGGTGCTGTGGAGCGTGGACACCAAGGACTATTCCCGGCCCGGAGTCAGCCGCATCATCTACACGGCCGTCAGCGGCGGCGAGCCCGGCGCCATCGTGCTCATGCATGACGGGGGCGGGGACCGCTCGGAGACGGTGGCCGCCCTGCCCCGGATCATCACCCGCCTGCGCCAGCGAGGCTTTCGCCTGGTCACCATCTCTCAGCTAATGGCCGACGATCCGCCGCCCAAGAATCAGCCCCCGCCTCATTCGCTGGCGGGGTTCTAGCCTGCGACACTGGGTCCGGTGCCCCAAGGAAAGGGCAGAACGGCGCGCCGTCTGCGGCGCGGCAGCATGGTCTGTGTCACCGCGGTACTGGGGCTGGCTGGGCCGGCCTTCGCCTGCGGCGAGACGCAGCAGGCCACGCCCCGGCAGGCCCCGACCAATCCGCCGCCCCTGGCGGTCGGAGACTCGGTGCTGGCCGACACCGTCCAGTTGCTGGCCGGAGCCGGTTATGAGGCCAACGGCATGGTGTGCCGGACGGTCGACCAGGGGTTGGCCATCCTCCGGGCCCGGGGTAACCAGCTCCCGTCGCTGGTCGTGTTCGCCCTGGGCACCAACGGCGGTATAACCGACTCCCAGGTCAGAGAGGCGCTGGCCATCCTCGGCCCCAGCCGGAGGCTGGTGCTGGTCACCCCGCATCACGGCGACGACCCGAACTCCCCGCAGGACGTGCGAGACGAGGTAAACCGCTATGCGCCGCAGACGGTGCTGCTCGATTGGGACCGGCTGAGCTCCCCGCATCCGGAATGGTTCGCTCCGGACGGCATCCATCTGGGCGGCGATGCCGGCATCCACGCGTTTGCCTCGATGATCATCTCAGCGCTGCCCTACGCCACCTCCGGCCAGGTCCAGGCCATTCCCACCCCGCCCCCGCCGCCGCCGGCACGACCGGCCGCCGCCGCTCCGGCCCCGCGCCATCCCCCTGCGCTCACCGTGTTCCGCCGGGCCGCCCGCGCAGCTGCGCGAGGAGTCAAGCCCAGGCCACCGGCCCGGGCGCTACCGGCCATCGTGCTGCCGGTGAAGCCCGGACCGCAGGCCGGAGTCTCCGTCTGGGTGGTCGTCGGAGCCGTCGCGGGGGCGCTGGCGCTGGCCCTGCTAGCTGGCCTGCTGGGCCGGCGGTGGCACCGCCGGCGCAAGGCCGTCACGCCCCAGCCGGCCGTTCCGGCGGCGGCGCCACCCCCCGCCGCCGCAGACCCGCAGCCGCCCGCCGCGCCCCGGCCCGCCGCGGCGGCACGGGCACCCGTGGCCAAGCGCCGGCCCGGGCTGGTGCTGGCCGGCGCGGCCGTGGCTGCGCTGGCGTTGGCCGCCGTGCGGACCGGTCGTAGCGGACCCGACCGAAGGCGAAGGTAGGTTGTCTGGAGCCATGCAGGGAGGCGGGCGACCCGCACTGCGCTACCGGCCTGGGCTCGACGGGGTCCGTGCGATCGCGGTCGCGGGCGTCCTGCTCTACCACGGCCAGATCAAGCTATTCCGGGGCGGGTTTGTGGGCGTGGACGTGTTCTTTGTGCTCAGCGGATTCCTGATCACGTCGCTGCTGCTGCACGAGGGCGCGGTCAGCCACACGATCCGACTCGGCCGGTTTTGGCTGGCCCGGGCCCGGCGTCTGCTGCCCGCGGCGCTGCTCGTGGTGATCGTCTCGGTGGTCGTCATCGCCTTGTTCTTCCGCAACGACCTGCGCCAGCTCCGAGGGGATTCCCTGGCTTCGGTCTTCTACTTCAACAACTGGCACCAGATCCTGGCTCACCGCTCGTACTTCGAGCACTTCGCCCGCCCCTCGCTGCTCCAGCACTTCTGGTCGCTGTCGGTGGAGGAGCAGTTCTACCTCGTGTGGCCGCCGGTGTTGCTCCTGCTGCTGCGCTGGCGGGTCCGGCGCGGCCAAATCGCGTTGGGCGCGCTGGTTCTGGCGATTGCCTCCGCGGTGCTCATGGCCGTGCTGTTCAACGGCACGGTCGACCACACCCGGATCTATTTCGGCACGGACACGCACGCCGCCCCGATCCTGCTCGGCGTGGCCGTGGCCTGCTGCTGGCCCACCATGCAGGAGGTGGCCCGGATTCGCCCCTCGGCCCAGCGGGCGCTCGACCTGGTCGGGGCAGCGGGGCTGGTGCTAGGGGCGGTGAGCATGACCGCCTGGCCCGACTACAGCCCGTTCGTCTACCGCGGTGGCCTGGTCATCGCTGCCCTCGGGGCGGCTCTGCTGATCGCCAGCGCCTCCCACCCGGGCTCGCGCACCGGCCGGGTTCTGGGCTGCGCACCCCTGGTCTGGATCGGCAAGCGCAGCTACGGCGTCTACCTCTGGCACTGGCCGATCATGGCCCTGACCCGCCCAAACCTCGACGTCCAGCTGCCGCTAGTCGTGCTGGTGGCGCTCCAGGCGGCGCTGACCGTCGTGCTGGCCGCGGCCTCGTACCGCTACCTGGAGATGCCGATCCGGCGGGGTGAGCTCCAAGCCCGGCTGCGCGCCTGGCGCCAGCGCGCCTCGCCCCGGGGCCGGCTGGCGTTGGGCGCCGGCGTTCCCGTGGCCATCTGCGGGTTCGTGGCCCTGATCGCGCTGCTGCCGACGGCCGCGGCCCCGGGTCCGGCCGGAGCTAGCGCCACCCTGGCGGCGCAGCAAGCTCCGGCGGCCATCGCACCCGTCGCTCCGGCCCGCCAGGCCTCGGGCCGGCCCCAGGGGCCGATCCTGATGGTCGGGGCCTCGGTCATGCTCCAGGCCAAGGACCCGTTGCAGAGTCTCCTGCACCCGCGCCTCGATGCGGCGGACTCGCGTCAGCCGGACGTCATCCTGCAGCGGCTCCAGGACTACCGTGACAGCCACGCCCTGCCGCCCACCGTGGTGGTGCAAACCGGCGAGAACAGTCCGCTGGAGACGGGCTATCTGAGCAAGCTCAGGGCCGTGCTCAGCGGGGTGCCCCACGTGATCATCATGACCCTCCGCTACGAGGGTGCCGGGTGGATCGACGACACTAACGCGCGCCTGGTCCAGTTTGTGTCAACATGGCCGCAGGCCACCCTGGCCGATTGGAGCAGCGCGAGCAGTGACCCAAGTCTTTTGTGGGACGGGGCTCACCCGGACCCGAAAGGCCAGGAGGTTTACGCCCAGGTGGTCAAGCACGCCATTCAGGTCAGCTGGTCGAAGCCTTCACCGCCGGTATGAGGTGCGTCGCGCCCAAATGCCGCGGATACTGAACTGAACATGCTGGGAATACCCAGAAGACACGTCCACCCGGACGGCCGCCGCCTCGTGCGGTTGCTGGGTCTGGCGCTGATTCTGTCGGTGGCCGCGGGCGTGGGTATGTCATTCGTGTCCGGGTTCGGCAACGTGACCCGGCGCGCGGACCACGCGCACTGGTGGTGGGTCGGGCCGGCATTCGGCGCCATCTTCCTCGCCTTCGTCGGCTACTACTTCGCCTACCGCGGGATTCGCCGGGCCGAGGATCGGCCCCGCCTGGAGCGTA
>DASZGO010000031.1:0-14502 GCA_035938755.1 Solirubrobacteraceae bacterium
CGACGTCAGGCCGCGCGCTGCCTCGGCTCGCGCTCGCGCTGGCGCTCGTACCACTTCAGCCACTTGCGGATCGCGTTGTCGGACACGCCGTACCTGCGGCCCACGGCGAGGTAGCTCATGGTTTGTAGGTCGGCGACGAGCTGCTCGTAGGAGGGACGGGGGACCTTGCGTCGGTCGGGGCGTGGCTCTCTCGGACCGCTGGCACGTACCCCGCAAAACTGTGAGCAGTAGCGCTGCCCGGAACGGTTGGGGATGAACTCGTTGCCGCAGAGCCGACATGCCCTCGGCTGAAGGTCAACGCGGTTCTTCCGCGCGCAATGAGTGTCAAGCGTCGCTGCACAGTTCGGGCAGACGATCCCGAGGTTGTACAGGCGGTTGTCCGTAGCGTCGCCATTGATGTGGTCAAGAATCAGACCGATCCGGCGTCCCCGCCACATCTCTCCCTGGCCACAGAGCTCGCAACGACGCTCCTTCACACCCTCGTTATAGAGGCGCTGCTTGAGGCTCCTCCTGCTGTACAGCGACCCGCGGACAAGGATCTCCTCAAGCGGGATACCCCGTCGGATCGGGCCGCGTCGTGTCCAGTTGGGGTCGAAATGATCTGTGGGAATCCCATGTAGCGCGATCAGCTTCCTCATCGTCCCGAAGTTTCCGCCGGCTGGGCGAAGGCCAAGTCGGCGTAGGGCCTCGGTGATGCTGTGGGACTGCGCGATCGCCTCGCGAACCTGCTCGGGGGTGTAACGGGGAGTGGCACCCACGAACATATGTCCTTACTCGACTTGAGTGGACATGGCCGGGGCGCACCGTGCACTGATCCACCCTAAAGGCGGGGCGGTCGCGGTCTCAGGGCTGTCGGATCGAGTATCCATCCGAATCGAGTAGGAACAGATGTTCGCATCCGTGTCGGACGGAATCCCCAACTGGGGAGCCAGGATTTGAACCTGAACCCTGAGGTCCAAGGCCTCAGATGCTAGCCATTACACCACTCCCCAGAGTATTGGCCCGGGGGCCAATACCACCTTATCGCTAGGCGATTCGTCCAGCGATTCCACGGAATCGAAAGCAACGGCGGGACCTGCCGAAGCGATTCGTGCGCCCTGTGTTTCACCGTGCCATGACCAAGCCGCTCACTTTCCGCTCTGCTTGGACCTTCCGGGGCGCAGCCAGCCGCGGAGCGGCGCCCAGCCGGAAGCCCCGCCGCGAACGCCTCGCCGACCAGAGCGGCTACACGCTGATCGAGCTGGTCGTCGCGATGGCGCTCCTGACGGTCATCGTGGTGGCGCTGCTCAATCCGCTGCTCGCCGCTCAGAGAAACCAAATCCGGGACGCCAACTACGCGGCGGCCCAGCAGCAGAGCCGGGCCGGCCTCGACTCGATGGTCGCGCAGATCCGCCAAGCCACGCTGATCCTGGCCAGCGGATCGAACTTCGTGGAAATGAACGTAAGCCTGGAGGGGACGTCGCTGCTGGTCCAGTACGAGTGCGACATCGCGCAGCCAGGGACGACGTATCGCGAGTGCCTGCGCGTGCAGGCTCCGATCGGAGGAACGCTGCCCTCCCTCTCCACCGGAAAGGTGGTCGTCGTAAACCTGCAGAACGGCACCAGCACGAATCCCGTGTTCAGCTGGGGGCCTGACCCGAACGCGCCGTACTACATGACCGCGACCATCCAGGTTCCGTCCTCGGGCGGAAACAAGATCGGCCTGGCGCACTCGCTCGTGTTCAGCGACGGCGCGCTGATGCGCAACCTCAACGTGGGCAACTGATGCTCGGCCTGCGCGCAACCTTCCAGTCGGCTCGTCGTCGATTCGCGGTCCAGGACGGGTTCACGCTGTTGGAGATCCTGGTGGCGGCGACCGTGCTGGCGATCGGGACCCTCGGGGCGGTGGCGGTCTTCAGTACCTCCCAGAAGCTCTCGCTGGTCAGCGAGCGCCAAACGACGATGACCCAGATCGCCCAGCGTGAGATCGAGCGGATCCAGGGGCTCCGCTTCCACCAGATCGGGCTCACGAGTGCGCCCAGCTCGTCGACCGATTCCGCTAATCCGGACTACTACGTCGTCGCGGGCTCGCCGCCCAGCCTCAAGTGGAACCGTTCGTCGAGCTCGACGGAGTCGCTGGACGTGGACGCCACCAACGGGACCGTCTCTCACGTCCAGAACTGGAGCGAGACGACCCAAGGCGGCACGTTCAGCGGTCAGATCTACGACTACGTCACCTGGACCAACGACAGCCAGTGCGCCCCTGGTTGTCCGGCCAATCAGAACTACAAGCGAATCGTGGTGGCGGTGACGATGGCCAACGGCCTCCACCCCAATCCGGTCTACGTCACCAGCGTCCTAGCCGATCCCCAGGCGGCACCCAGCGGAGGGGTGGTCAACGGATCGTCGGGGAATCCACTGGTCGATCCCACTACCACCTGCGCAAATGGCGCGGGTCAGGCGGTGCCCTGCCTGAAGGACCTCGGCGGCGGTTCTCCGGTCACGTATTTCTTGCACGACTGGCCATCGAACGGCGGGACTCCGCAGCCGCCGTCGGGCGACCACCCCGTCCACTCGACGGTCGGGTTGGTCACCGGCGGCCTATGCACCACGTCCCAGACCCTGGCCGTAATCGCCGCCAACACGACCGGGTGTCCCCAGCCCGACCTGATGGACAACAACCCGCCGGGCTCGCCGTCGCAGCCAGGCGGCTCCACGTGCGGGATCTCCACCCTCTACGACTACGCGAATGACCTCGGGTCGAACATATGTGGCCGGGAGATCGTGCCCACCTGCCAGGGGAGCTCTTGCCCCGTCGGCAGCCAGCCAGGCACGGGCTGCAGCGGCAGCACCTGTGGCGGAACCGACTCCTCGAGCGACTGCTCGGATGGCAGCTGGGCGAGCACGCTGCAGAATCCGGCCAGCGAGTTCTGGGTCAGCTCTCCGCTGGGCACAGGTACCAATTTCACCGGAGACGGCGGGATCAGCTTCTTCACTCAGACAGTCAACTCCACCGCTTCGGGCCTGGTCAGCTTCTGCGTCGAGATCTACGACGTTCCCCCTTCGGGCTCGGCCAGCACGCTCACCGACATCCTGGCCTGGCCCCCGGTGGCCGTCGGGGGCGGGGCGTATGTCGCCGATAACAACGGATCCGGGAACAACTGGCCAAGCGCAGCCGGCCAGCTGTCGTTCGTGTTCCAGTACTCCCAGCACTCGGTAACGATCGCCGCGGGGCATCGCGTGGGGGTGCGCGTCTGGTTCAAGGAGAACCTGAACACCGCCATCCAGATGATGTACGACAACCCGAACTATCCGGCTCAGCTTCAGCTCAACACCCAATGATCCATCGGATGCGCAGAGGCACCTTGGTCACGACCCTCCACCGGGAGGAAGGTATGGCAATGATCATCGCCATCCTCACCCTGTTCGTGATCATGCTGCTGATCACGGCCGCGGTGGCGGTCGCCGTGCAGACGGACTCATCGAGCCGGCAGGATGCCTACCGCAAGAACGCATCCGAGGCCGCCGAGGCCGGGCTTCAGATCGCGGTCTACCGGCTCAACATGCTCCATCCCTCGAGCCAGAACTGCGTGGGAGACACGGCCTCTGCCCCCGGGTCCAACGGCGTGTGTCAGAGCTCGACCTACACCCTGGGCAACGGATCCACCTACCAGTACAACATGACACCGGCCCTCGGCCCGACTGCCAACTGCGTGGGCCTGCAGATCACCAGCACCGACGTTAACCAGCGCTGCATCACGGCAGTGGGCACCTCGAACGGAGTGACTCAACGCGCTCAGATCCGCAGCGCGGCGTTCGCCGCGCAGCCGCTGTTCCCGGCCAACGGGATCATCGGGCTCAACTCCGTCACCATGAGCGGCCAAGCGTTGGTGATCGGGACTGACGCTACCAACGGAGTCGCCTCGCTGAGCGGGCAGGCCAGGGCCACCGGGACCGTGCTCGGCCCGGGAGGTAGTTACACCCACTCCGGCCAAGCGTCCGGAGGCGTCGTCACCACGCTGTCGAGCCCGATCGTTCTCAGCCCGGTGAACCCGGGGACCTCGAACCAAAGTTCGCTGGCCAACTGTCCCCTGCGCCAGGCGGCCGGATATCCGGCCTGCAACGACGACTACCGGATCACCAATGGCCTGGCCTCGCCGAAGGTGGCTCCGTACGACCTCTCGCAAGGTACCGGTGTGAGCTGGACAGCCTCGACCCGGACCCTCAGCCTGAGCGGTCAAGCCTCGCTGACGCTCGGGGGCGGCCTGTACAACTTCTGCTCGCTCAGCATGTCGGGTCAGGCGCGCATCACGATCTCCGCGACCATCCAGACCGAGATCTTCATCGACTCGCCGGATGACCCAGGGTCCGGTTGCGCCGCCGGCTCAGGCGACCTGAGCATGTCGGGGCAGGCGAACTGGAATAACCAGAGCACGAATCCGCTCAACCTCCAGCTCTACGTGTACGGCCGCAACAATGGCACCGCCCAGATCTCGCTGACCGGTCAGGCCAACTTCTATGGGGTCCTTTACGCCCCCCAGTCGAACGTGTTCCTCAGCGGGCAGGGGCTGGTGGTCGGCGCGGTGGCGTCGAGGACGGCCAGTATCTCCGGCCAGGGCTTCAACTTCGACAGCCGGGTGACCACGCTCCAGGCGACCAGCAACGGCCTCTACTACCGCACGGCCTGGGCGCAGTGCTCTCCCACCCCGCCATCCGGCTCGACCCCCCAAGCAGGATGCGGCTAGGCCGAGCCCGGCTCGGCTAACAACTCCACCATCTCGGGCGGCGTGAGCGGATCGAGGAGCGCCGCCTGGCGATCCGCCGCCGTGCGCAGCGCTCGCTCGGCCCGCAGCAGCCCGATCTCGATCCCCGCCGCCTGGGCGGCCTGGGCGCCGAGCACGACCGCGTCGTCGGTCAGCGGGGGCTCGAACTGCTCCAGCAGTCCCGGGAGGGCCCGGCGCACGCCCAGCAGGTACAGACCCGCGTCCATGGTCGGGCCGAGTACCAAGTCGCACCCGGCCGCCAGATCGCTTAGCGCGGCGCTGGCGCTCTCCGGCCGCCAGCGAGACAGGCAGGGCCAGATCACGAGCAACGGGCCATCGCGTCCGGCCAGCCCGCGCGCCACCGAGTCGGGCAGCGGCTCGCCCGGCGGGGCGGTTGCGAATGCGTCGCCGGCCACGTCCCGGCCCCAGGCCTCCGCGATCGACACCAGCCGGCGCCCGAGCTCGGACGTCGGCTGCGCCGCCATCAGCAGTACGGCGCTCACCCCTGCTCGAACCGGTACACCGTCCCGGCCGGTTCGACCGCCGCCGACGCGAGACGGGGCAACGCGCCGGCCAGTACGTCGGCGAAGATCGCGCTGCTCCGGCCCATCAGCTCGATCAGCTCCTCCACTGGCGTGGCCTCGCCGGGCTTGACCTGGTTGGCGTAGTCGGTGACGAATCCCATCAGGGCGAACGGCAGCTCCAGCTCCCCACACAGGACGGTTTCGGGACCGGCCGTCTGGCTGACCGCGGTGACTCCACAGGCCGCCAGCTGGGCGATCTCGGTCGGCGTGTTGAACCGTGGCCCATCCACGTGGCCGTATGTGCCGCCGTCCCGGGTGGGATGACCTGCCTCGACCGCCGCAGCCACCAGCGCCGCCCGCGCGCCCGGCGAGTACGGACCGGCCTGGAGGATCCAGTGACCGCGCGCGGGGTCGCCCGGCTCGGTGAAGAACGTACACAGCGACCCGTCGGGCAGGCGGTTGGAGCTGAAATGCAGGTCGTCGAACACGACCAGGGAACCGAGCGCGAGCGTCGGGTCAACCGCACCGCAGGCCGTACACCCCACCACCGCCTCGGCCCCCAGCTCCTTGAGCGCCCAGACGTTGGCCCGGTGGGTGACCTGGTTGGACAGGCGGACATGACCGGCCCCATGGCGCGATACGTGCAGCGCGTCCACCCCGGCGTAGCTGCCACGCGTCACGGCGGTCTGGCCGGACGGCGTTTGCACCGACACTGGTTCCCCCTCGAAGCCGGGAAGCGCGTGGGTGCCCGATCCGGTGATGATCCCGATCGACATGCCGCGCGATGCTAATAGCTGGGTCGTCCTGTACGACCCAGATTGCGGGTTCTGCCGCTGGTCGCTGGCCCAGGTGCTGGTGCGCGACCGGGACCGCCGGCTGCGGCCGGTGGCGCTCGGCACGCCCGAGGCCGACCGGCTCCTGCCCGACCTGAGTGCGGCCGAGCGCGCGGCCTCGTTTCACCTGGTCGACCCCACCGGTCGCCGGCTGTCCGCCGGGGCCGCCGCTGCGCCGCTACTGCGGCTGCTGCGCGGCGGACGGCTCCCGGCCGCGCTGCTGGCCGCCGCGCCGGACGTGACCGAGCGGACCTACCGGTTCGTGGCCGGCCATCGCTCGAGGTTCAGCCGAGTGGTCCCGTCACGCGCCAAGGCGCGCGCGGACCGGGTGATCAAGCGGCGTCAGGCGGCGGACAGCGCCGGCTCGTGAGCCTCCAGGTAGTCGTCGAGAGCCTGGGCCTTCTCGGTGTCCTCGTAGACCTCGTAGTCGTGCATCCGGCCCCAGCGCAGATGGGCCCAGATGATGTAGCGGTTGTCGTAAATGCGCTCGCCGCCTGAGTTGTCCCACCACGACTTGCCGCGGACCGCGACCGTCTGCCGCCAGGGAAAGCCGCTCACCGCCACCTCGTCCACGTCGGTCTTGACGCCGACCCTGACCAGTCGCTCGAGCCAGCGGCGGTGTTCGTCCTTGCCGTGGAACACCCCGGACCACGAGTTGCTGCCGGGGAACACAAACGTGACGTCGTCGCGATCGAGCTTCAGCGTGAGACCGATGTCGCCAGCGCGGTTGCGCGCCATCACGGTGGACAAAAGCTTCTTGGACAACCAGGCCAACATGGGCACCTCCGTACTAGATTGATCGCTCTAGCGAGTACCATACCCGATCATGGCCGCCACCACGCGAGACCGCATCGTCGAGTCCAGCGCTGAGCTGTTTCGCCTCCAGGGCTACAACGCCACCGGCGTCAAGCAGATCGTGACCCGCGCCGAGGCGCCGTTCGGCTCGCTCTACCACTTCTTCCCCGGAGGCAAGGAGGAGCTGGGGGCCGAGGCGATCCGCACCTCCGGGGCGATCTACGCCCAGCTCATCCCCGCCGTGTTCGACGCGGCGCCTGACGTGATCACCGGCGTGCGTGAGTTCTTCGCCGGCGCGGCGGCTCACGTAGTCGAGACCGACTACGCGGACGCGTGCCCGATCGCCACGGTGGCGCTCGAGGTATCGAGCAGCAGCGAGCCGATGCGCGAGGCCTGTGCCGAGGTGTTCGAGAGCTGGATCGAGGCCGGGGCGGACCGCTACGCGGAGGCCGGCATCAGCCGCCAGCGCGCCCGGGAGCTGACGATCGCCATGTTGTGCGCGCTGGAGGGGGCGTTCGTGCTCACCCGGGCGCTGCGGAGCACGGAGCCGCTCCAGATCGCCGGGGAGACGATGGCCGCCGCCGTCCAGGAGGCGATCGGCTAACGCGGCACCCGCCCGCCCTCGGCCCCCGGCTCCGTGGCCGGGCCGCGGGGTGGAGCGATGCCCAGCACCCGCATGGCCTTGAGGCCGAGTGAGAGCTTCTCCCGACCGTCGGAGGAGGAGACGTCGAGCCCGGTCAGCTCGCGCGCGCGCTCGAATCGGTAGCGGATCGTGTGGCGGTGGGTGAACAGCCGCGCTGCCGTGGCGTTGACGTTGGCGTCACAGTCCAGGAACGTGGCCAGCGTGCCCACCAGATCAGTCTCGTACTGCTCGTCGTAGAGCACCAGCGGGCGGACGGTCTGCTCGTAGAAGCGACGCAGCTCGGCCGGGTCCCGCATATGCGGCAGCAGGAGCTGGTAGGTACCGGTCTCCTCGAAGGCCAGCGCCGATCGCTCGGGATCGCCCTGAACCACGTTCACGGCCAGCAGCGCCTCGTCGGCCGCCCGGCGCAACTCCAGCGGCTCCGCGGCATGCCGGCTGCAGCCCAGCGCCAGGGCGAACCCCGGCAGGCCTGACTCGAGCTCGCGCCACGCCGTGGAGCACACGCGACGGGGCAGCGCGCCGTCGCCGTCGGAGCCGGGAACCAGGATCGTCACCTCCTCAGAGCCGGCCGGAGACGGGTAGCCGATCGCACCGGAGGCGACCGAGCGGGCGCCGCGCAACGCGACGGTGAACAGCCGGGCCCGCCAATCGTCCTCGGTGGGGTTCCGCGGGTGGGCGCGGACCACGGCGACGCAGGCGCCGGTGGTCAGTTCGAGGCCGAGCTCCCGGGCCCGAGCCAGAGCATCGGCGTTATCCGAGATGTCGCCCGCCAGGAGGGACTGAGCGAAACTGCGGGCGGCTTCCTCGGAAGCTCGCTCGGGCGCCCGGGTGCGTTCCATCTCGGAGGCGATCAGCGTGCTGAGCAGGCGCAGCACCGCGTCGGGCACCTGATCACGCGCGCGCATGCGCAGCACGCCGACCGCGGCGTCGGCCACCTTGAGCTCGATCGTGGTCACGTCGTCGGAGTCACGCATCAGCGAGCGCTCGTCCGCGGGCGAGCGGGCGGCCACGGCCAGCACCGACGAGCTGCGGTCGATCAGAACCAGGCTGCTGTCGAGCGCCCGGGCGGCCGCGCGGATGATCTCGGGCAGGCCGGCGCCCGCCTCGACCGCGTCGGTAACCGCGCTCAGGGCATCCAGACCGCGGGTGGAAAGGGATGTCGGAGCCTCATCCGGCATGGGCTCATCCACTTTCGGCCGCCGGAGGAGCTAGAAGATACGCGGCCACTCGACCACGATCAGGGCACCCAGGGCGACGCCGACGCCCACCAGGGCGACAAACACGTAGAGCGACAGGACCACTGCCGCCACGCGCTGCACCGGACGCCGGAATGTCGTCACCGCCGGCACCAAAACCAGGGCGCAGAACGCGGTGAAACCGAACACCCCCAGGCACGAGGCGACGAGATATGTGATGACCTGGTTGCTCACGCAGGCTCAAATTGTGCCGCACGGCCATGATGAGATGGGTTGCGCCGCCACCGAGCCTGAAAACCGCTCCGCCAGCTCGGCGGCCGCCCGGTCCGCCCGGGCCGTCGCGTCGTCCCCCCAATACACGGCCGCGACTGTGGGTCCCGAGCCGGAGACGACGACCTGGTCGGCTCCGGTGTCTCGCGCGGCCGCGAGCGTTTCGGCGACCTGGGGACACAGGGACAGGGCCGCCGGCTCCAGATCGTTGACCAGCAGTGAGTCCTCCGGACGCCCGCCGTCCCGCAGCGCGGCGTCCAGGCGCGACCACAGGTTCTCCAGCTCTCCGGGGGACCGGGGCAGGCCCAGACGATCGGCTTCCCGATATACGTCGGGGGTCGACAGACTCACCGGCAGCGGGATGATCAGAAACGCGTGGCCAGGAAGTGGCGGGCATCGCGCCACCACCTCGCCGGCGCCGGTCCCGAGCGCCACCCCGGGACGGAGCTGGCTGGGCACGTCGGCACCCAGACCATCGGCGATCTCGGCCAGCACATCGTCCGACATCGGCTCGAGCCGCGTGGCCAGCCGGAGCGCGGCCGCCGCGTCGGCCGAGCCGCCCCCCAACCCGGCGGCCACGGGAATCCGCTTGCCGATCTGGATCCGCACCGCCGGGGCCGACCAGCCCCGTGAGCGCAGCTCCGCCAGGGCGGCCTGCACCAGGTTCGGGCCCGCGACCCCCGGGCACACCACCTCGTCCGGCCCATCCGGCAACTCGGTCAGCTTAAGCTGATCGAACAGGCTGATCGACTCGAACAGCGTCACGAGCTCATGGCGTCCGTCGTCCCGCGTGCCGCCCAGGAACAGACACAGGTTGACCTTGGCCGGGGCCAGCTCCAGCTGGCTCATCGCCGCAGCTTTCGCGCCAGCTGCGCGAACTCGGTCGGCGACAAACGCTCCGCCCGCTCGTCGGGCGGGTGACCGAGCTCGACCAGCGCGGCGCGGGCTCGCGCCCGCACGTCGCCCGGAGCACCCGGAGCCAGGGCCAGCGAGCCGCCCAGCGCCTTGCGCCGATGAGCGAAGGCATCGTGCACCAGCCGGCGAACCTCGGGGTCCGGTCCGGGGCCGGAGCGGGTCAGACCGACGAGCACCGAGTCGACGTGGGGCACCGGCCGGAACACGGTCCGGGCCACGGGGCGCAGCACCTTGACCTGGCAGGCCAGCTGGGCCAGGACCGACGGCGCGCCGTAGGCCGAGGTGCCGGGCGTGGCGGCCAGTCGCTCTCCCACCTCCCGCTGGACCATGACCACCCAGCTCTCCACGCTCGGCAGTTCCTCGATGGTGCGCAGGATGACCGTGGCGGCCACGCTGTAGGGCAGGTTGGCCACCACCTTGGTTGGCCCGGGCCGCAGCCCGGCCAGGTCAACGTCAAGCGCGTCGGCCATGTGCAGCGTCACGTTGTCGAAATCGGCCAGCGCCACGCTCAGCCGCTCCTCCAGCGTCCGGTCCAGCTCGACCACGTGGACGTGGCCCACCCGCTCGGCCAGCCGCCGGGACAGGATCCCCGGGCCGCCGCCCACCTCCAGGACGACGTCCTCGGGGCCGAGCTCGGCCAGCCGCTCGATCACGTCGACGATGTTGCGGTCGACGAGGAAGTTCTGCCCCAGCTTCACCATGAAAACAGGGCCGCGGCGTTGCGCTCGATTGCGCCCTCCAGCTCGGCATAGGACACGCGCCGCTCCACGGCCAGGGCCCGGGCCGTGTGCACCACATTCGCGGGCTGGTTGGGCTGGCCCCGGACGGCCTGCGGGGACAGAAATGGCGCGTCGGTCTCCACCAGCAGGCGCTCCACTGGCACCCGCACCGCGGCGCTGCGCAGCTCGGCGGACTTGGGATAGGTGACGTTGCCGGCGAACGAGATCCGCCAGGTCCCACGCTCCAGGCACTCCTCGATCCGGTCGGGCATGGAGAAGCAATGCAGAATCACCGGCAGGTCGGCGGCCTGCCGGGAGAGGATGCCCAGCGTGTCGTCCTCGGCCGCGCGGGTGTGGATGACCAGCGGCTTGTTCAGTTGGCGAGCCAGTTCCACCTGAGCCCCGAACGCGCGCTCCTGGTCCTCCCGCGGCGCGTAGTCGCGGTAGTAGTCCAGCCCGGTCTCGCCGATCGCCGCGCACTTGGGGTGGGCGGCCAGAGCCTCGAGCTCGGCCAGGTCGGCATCGTCGAACCCCGTGGCCTGGTTGGGGTGGCGGCCGATTGCCGCGTACACCTGGGGGAAGTCCTCGGCCGCCTGGAGCGCCGCCCGGCACGAGGCGCCGTCCGTGCCCACCGTGAGCAGGCGGTGCACGCCGGCCTCGGCGGCCGCCGCCACCAGCTCCGCGTTCGGGGGCTCACAGAAATCAAGGTGCGTATGGCTGTCGATCACCGTGTAACAGTGTGCCCGTGCGCGCGCACCTGGTCATGCTGGCGTCACTCGTGGCCCTGCTGATGGCCGGTCCGGCCTCCGCTCACCAGGCGGACCCGAACATCGACACCGCGGTCCTGGCGCTCACGCCGAACCTGCCCGGCGTCGAGGTATCGATCGTGCCGGGCGGGCTGATCCCGGCCGTGTCGGCCTACAACCCGACGCCCGGCCAACTCGAGGTCCTGGGGGGCGACGGAACGCCGTTCCTGCGCCTGGGGCCGCGAGGCACCGAGGCCAACCTGTCCTCCCCGTCCTACTGGCGCTCCACCGCGCCATCCGGCGCGGCGCGGATCCCGACCGGCGCGTTCAGCGGTGCGGCCCCGCGCTGGCGGCTGATAGCCCGCCGACCAGCCTGGGCCTGGTACGACCAGCGCGTGCCGGTGATCCAGGTGGCGCCGCCGTCGGCCCGGACCCGCCGCCAACCCACGCTGCTGGCCAGGTTTTCCGTTCCGCTGCGGTTCGGCTCTCGCCCGGTGACCGCCAACGGGATCGTCGAATACCTGCCTCCCCGGGTCTCACCGACGGCGTACATGACCTCGTCGCTGCACCCGGCCTCCGGGCTGACCGTGGCCCTGCTGGCCGGGAGCTATCCGGACCTATTCCTTCATAACGCAAGCGCCCGCCCAGTGACCATCCTGGGCCAGGCCGGCGAGCCGTTTGCCGAGGTGGGGCCGGCCGGCGTGCGGGTCAACCTGCACAGCCCGATCTACGCCGCCGATCAACTGGCCAGAGGCGTTCCGCCCCGCCTGACGCCCGACCCGGCCGCGCCCCCGGTGTGGCGGCGGGTCAGCTCGGCCAGCTCATTCGACTGGCTCGACCCACGGCCGCGCTACCTGGAGCGGTGGACGATCCCGTTGCGCTACGGGCCCCGAGAGCTGTTCATCTCCGGGGGCATGCAAAGCGCCGCCACGGCGCCCGTCGCCCCGCCCGCCGCTCGGGGTTCCGGCACGCCCTGGTGGGTGTTCCTGCTGGCCGGGATCGCCCTGATCAGCGCCGCCGGGGTCGCCTGGCTGCTCCGCCGCCGGAAGTGACACCAAGTTCTGGCGCATCACATATCATCTGGCCCGCGGAAGGTAGATCGCCCGGGTCATCCAGCCGGGGCGGCAACACATAGGAGGCAGGAGAGAATGCACGCGAGGACGCGGTTCATCGCCGGGCTCGCCGGCGTTGGCTTGGCGGTGGGCATCCCGGTCACGGCGAATGCCAGCGGCCCCTCCGATCCACTCGCGGCCGCACCTGCTTCAACCGCGGACCCGTCCGCGATCGGCGCGTTCAGCAATCCGTTCGTCGAGCCCACGATCACCCAGATGAATGGCCACGAGGTTCCGAGCGCGCAGAAGTGCCTCCAGGATCCCTCGGTGACGAACCCCAGCGACCCCACCTACGACGGCCCCATCTACGACTGCAAGCCGGCGGGGGTCAGCGTCAACGTCCTGCCCAACGGCAAGATCATGTACTTCGACGGGCTCGAGGGCACCGAGAACGTCAAGTACTCGATCGTCATCGAGTACGGCAACAACTCGGTCAACGACCAGAGCCGGCTGATGGACCTGCGGGGCGATCCCACAGGTGCCAGCACCACGTGGATCAAGCCCACACCGGTGGACGGGGGCGCCAATCCCAAGGGGCAGAACCCGGGACCGGAGAAGGTGCTCCCGGCGCCTCTGATCGTGCAGCCCACCTACAACGCGGGCGCGCTGTTCTGCACCGACAACATCTTTCTGCCCGACGGGACGGTGATGGCCAACGGCGGCACCGACTACTACCTGGAGCCCGGGGTGCAGGTGGGCCGGGGCGCCTACGGTGTGAGCGAGCTGGAGGGCCTCAAGAACACCCGCATCTACGAGCCGCAGACCAACACCTGGGTGCAGAGCGGGAGCATGCACTACGGCCGCTGGTATCCCTCGACGATCACCCTGCCCAGCGGCAAGGTGTTGGTGGTCAGCGGGGTGACCAAGCTGCTCAAGCCTGTCTACCCGGGGCACCCGGCCGACTCGGGCACCAACGTGACGCAAACCGAGACCTATTCTCCGATCACCGGCCAGTGGACCCAGAACCCCACCTCGGCCAACCGCTCGCTCCCGCTGTTTGCGCGGATCCACGAGCTCCCGGACGGCAAGGTGTTCTACAACGCTGCGGGCCAGTCGTTTAACCCGGCCGGTCAGTCCTACGACGAGGCGACCTGGAACATCGCCTCGGTGTACGACCCCAGCCGCCAGGCCTGGACCGATCTCGGCGTCCCCGGCCTGACCGACGTAACCCCCGGCCAGACCTTCGACGTGGCCAGCGCGATCCAGGACGCCGGAGCCACCCTGAGCCAGGGCGGGATCCCCGGCGGCGGCTCATCGGCCACGATCCCGGGCTTCCGTGGCTCGACGTTCTCCATCGAGCTCCCGCTGGTCCCGGACCAGCACGGCACCTACGCACGGGCCAGCTTCCTCACCGCCGGCGGCGTGGTCAACCCGCCGAGCCCGGGAAGCTACTTCACCACCTCGGACAGCCGGATCACCACGGTGGACACCTCCGGCGGCCAGGACGTGATGCACACCGCCCCGACCGGCGACCTGCCCGGGCCGCGCTGGTTCCCCTCCGGCGTGCTGCTGCCCACCGGGCAGGTGCTGGCGTTCAACGGCTCGGACCGTGACGAGGTGGTGGGGCCGGGCGTGGAGATCGGCAACCGGCAGACCGAGCTGTTTGATCCGGCCACCAATCGGTGGACGGCGGTGGCCTCCTCGCACGAGATCCGCACCTACCACAACTCCGCCGTGCTGCTGCCCGATGGCCGCGTCCTGGTGGGCGGTCATGCCCCGATCAGCACCCTGTACGCGAGCAACCGGACGCTGCCGGGCGGCGTCACCGCCCCCAACGACGGCCGCGATCCCACCTTCGAGGTCTACAACCCGCCTTACATGTACTGGGGCCCGCGGCCAGAGATCCAGGCCACCTCGATCGGCGGCGACTCACTGGGCTACGGCCGGACGTTCACCATCACCACCAACGGTCCAGCCGACCGGATCGATTCCGCCGTGCTGGTGTCCAACCCCTCGGTGACCCACCTGGTCGACCCCAACCAGCGCGACGTGCAGCTGCGAATCCTC
>DASZGO010000032.1:0-25462 GCA_035938755.1 Solirubrobacteraceae bacterium
GAGCCCCACTGCAGCGCACCGACGAGGCCCACGGTGGGCACGTTCTGGTTCTGGTCAGGCGGCCCCAGCTGCTCGACCACGCCCGCCCAGTAGCCACTACCCGCCTGATCGTAGGCGCCGCCGACGAAGTCGGCCCGCGGCGCGTCCGGCAGACCATAGTCGTGGAATATCGGGTGGCCGGGATCGTTCAACGCGCCCGTGTACAGGAGCGGCCGCGGGTCGAGTGCGTCCGCGGTCTGGGTGACGTAAGCGCTCAGCTGCGTCGCGTTCGGGTCGTGGCTGGCGTAGTAGGTGATGGCCACGTGCCCGGCGGCCCCGGCCGACAGCGCCGGTAGCGAGACGGCGGTCAAGCCCGGCTCGGCCACCATCCTGGGCGGACTCCACGTCTGCCCGTGGTCGCGTGAGACGATCAGGTAGATCAGCCCGCCGGTCTGCCACAGCCCGTACAGGTTGTCGGCGTGGTCGGTGGCCAGCTGCAGGTAGGGGCCGCTATTCGCCGAGCCGGTAGGTGCGCCGGGGACCGGGACCCAGGTGTAGGTCGAGCCCTCGTCGCGGCTGATGACCAGGTAATCGGCCCGCTGGCAGGTCACCGGCTGGTACATCGCCCCCGCCGAGTCGACCACGGGCGCCTCGAAGTTGAGCGGCGGGCAGACGTCCTGTGGATTGCTCGGCGACGGGGAGGCGTAGCCGGCGATGGTGAACATGTGGCCCCCGTCCAGGGACTTGTAACACAGGCGTCCCGGGCCGCTGACCTCCAGGGGCGAGTTGGCGCACAGGTAGATCACATCGGGATAACCGGAGGGCCGGGCGGCGCCGGGCGGTGCGGGGCCGACCGCCAGCTTCTCCCAGTCGCCGGTGGGTGCGGTCGAGTAGTCGGCGGTGCTCCACGACCGTCCGTCGTCGCTCGAGCTGTAGACCTGGAACCCCTGAGCGGCGGCGGCGTAGAACCCGAGGCCCTGGGGCAGCGGGCTCAGGTGGGGCAGGGCCGTCTCGTCACGCACCGGCCCGGTGGCGTGCGACCAGAACACGCGACCCGTGCGCCGGTCGGCGATCACATACGGGTCGACGGTGTTCCAGAAGCCGGTGGGCTGCTCGGTGGCCGGAGTGGTCAGGCTCCAGGTCAGGCCGCCGTCCGGCGAGCGGGCCATCGAGTTCTCCGTGCCGGCTGGGGAGAAGATGAGCGTGCCGTTACCGGTGACCGCGAGTGTGGTCTCCGAGGTGGGAGATCCGGTCTGACTGGTGCAGACCACGGGGAGCGTGTCGCCGGCCGGCAGCGGCACGACCGCGCCTCCAGCGCGGTGGGCCACGACGGGCAGCGCCGGGTCGCACCCGGCCGGCGTCTGGGCCGGGGCGGCCGCCGGGAGCAGCATGAGGAGCGTGCCAGCGAGCGGGAGAACCTTCATTGCGCCTCGATCCGGACGATGGTCGTCTTCCAGCCCCGCGTCGCCAGCCGGCCGAAGCGGTTCTGCTGGACCTGGTGGCTCGGCCCCATGTCGACGGCGAAGCTCAGCGCACCCGAGCTGTCGGCCTGGATCAGCTGGCGGGTCGCGTCGACGTCGACCGCGTAGGTTGCGCCCGGGGTGTAGAGGCGGGGGGTGGTGACGGTCATGGCCCCGCTGCCCTGCACCCTGAGGCCGCCTGGTCCGACGTGGCTCAGATAGACGAACTCGCGGACGTCGCGGTGGGTGACCGAGAAGCTCCAGCCCCAAGCCGAGGCCGTCGGGTCGGCGGTGCGAAACGAGAACTTGGGTGGCGCGGGCTCGGGGTGTCCGATGTACGGCCTCAGCCAGGCCAGGAACTTGACCAGGTCTCGCTGCCAGTAGGGCCACGAGTGCGTCCCCGCGCCGTAGAAGTAATCGGTGTGGGCGATCCCAGCGGCGTCCAGCGTCCGGACGAACGTCTTGTTCATGTCCCAGATCTCACCCTCGGTCAGCCCGGCCACGGTCTGGCCGGCGGCGCTGGAGATCGCCGCTCCGGGGTTGCTAGGGTCGGGGGCCGGTGAGGGGTCGAGGGGACCGGGGAAGCCGTTGCCCGAGGCGAGCCAGAGCGGGGTGCCGCGGAGGTTCTGGGCCAGGTAGGTGGGATCGTTGGCCTCCCACACCACACGCTGCGTGTAGGGGTCGCCCCATGTGCAATGTCCGTCGGGTCCAGCGCCGGGGGCGTCGGTGGTCAGCCATAGCCCCTCGCTGAGCGTGGGGTAGAACGGGTACTGCTCCTGATTGTTGACCGCGCCGGAGAAGGACCCGACCGCGCCGAACAGCCCGGGATTCTCGGCGGCGTAGTGCGTGGCTCCGCCCCCGCCCGCCGACAGACCCGCCACGAAGCGATCGCCGCGATCGGTCTTGACCGAGTAGTGCGACTCGATGTACGGGATCAGCTCGTTGACGTGGAACGTCCGCCAGGCCGGGACCGGGCCGGATTGCCCGGCCAGCAAGCCGTACCAATCCGAATAGGACCCGTCGTAGCCGTCATCCGGCATGACCACGACCACCGGCAGATCGCCGATCAGCTTCTCGACGCCGCCCTGCGTGTACCAGTCCATGTAGCCGCCCAGCGCGCCGTGGAGCAGATAGAGCACCGGGTAGCGGGTGGCGCCGGTGGGGTCATAGCCCACGGGCAGCATCACGTTGACGTGCTCGTTCTGCTGCATGGCCGGCGAGTACACGACGAGATCCGTGACCCGGCTGTCGAGGGCCTTGGCCGACACCGGCCGCAGCTGACCGGGCTGGGGCGGCGTGGCCCGGGGGACGCAGCCGGGAGAGGTCGGAGCTACCGTCTGCCCATGACTCGCCGGAGCCCCGAGCAGCGCAACGCCGGCGGCGTATGCGGCGACGCGAAGTCTCACGGCAGCGAGTTCAGCGCGCCGCCGTCCTGACCCCATACGGTCGTATCGCCGGCCTGCAGCGCGGCCTTGGGCAGCTGATCCAGACGCTGGATGAGATCGGCAAACCAGCGCAGCTCGAGGGCGAAGCGCTGCGTGTCCAACTTGTCCAGGTGGTCGTTGGGGTGGAGCGAGACCAGGTAGTTGGGCCCCGCGATGTAGGACACGGTGGGCACGCCGGCTTTGTGGAACGGCCCACCCACCGCGACCATGTAGTCGCCGATCGGACGTAGCGCCGAGGTGCGCTGGAAGCTGTTGGCGCGTATCGACTCCACGAGCGGCACCGCGATCCCGGTCTGTGAGTGCCAGGCGGCCCCCGTCTCGGCCAGGCCGCTGGCGTAGTACCCGCGAGCGTTGTCCAGCCACTCGGTGGCGCCGAAATGCTCGACGGTCACGGAGGCGGCGG
Source organism: Solirubrobacteraceae bacterium (assembly GCA_035938755.1). Lineage (GTDB taxonomy): Bacteria > Actinomycetota > Thermoleophilia > Solirubrobacterales > Solirubrobacteraceae > Palsa-465. The sequence goes on from DASZGO010000032.1 coordinate 3,288, forward strand.
CGCGCTTGATCAGGTCGGGATGGTTGTCGACGAAGCCCTGGGACTGGGGCAGGCTGGGTCCGAAGTGCCCCGTGAACGCGCTGAACACCAGCGTGCGCCTGCGGGCCTTGGGCCCGAGTGCCGCGAAGTACCGCGCCAGCGCAGTGAGCGCGATTCCGCCGTTCTCCTCGAACGCGTTCTGCCCGTCGGTGTGCGTGTTGAGGATCAGCACCTCGTCCGTGGACCCGTCGCCGGGCATGATCCCGACCAGGCTGTCGCTGGGGCTGTTGGGCGACACCTGGGCGGTCAGGGTCAGGTTCACCCGCGGCGTGCCCTGGGCCAGCTTGCGCAGCCGCGCCCCGGTATTCCGATCCACGTAGACCGCGGGGATCTTGAACTGCGGCTGGGCATACGGCGTGTACTGGCCGGCGGCGTTATGCCGGGACGCATCGAGCGCAAACACCGCGCCCACCGGGCCCAGCTGCGTGATCGCCTCGAGCACGTACTGAATGAACGCGCCCACGATCCAGATCCGCTTGTAGTCGGAGTAGGCGTCCTTGACCATTTGCGACCCGACCGGCTCCTGGTTGTAGGTGACGAAAGGGGTGAAGTCGCCGGCCGCCAGCGGGGGAACCGGCGCCTCCAGTAGCACGATCTTGCCCGCCACCCCTCCGGGGATCGCCGCGAGCTGGGCCTTGAGGTCGTCGGCCAGCTGCTTGCGCCAGCGCTCGAGCGCCCATTGGTTGCTGTATAGGTCGAGCGGGTTACCGGAGATGCTGGGCAGCGGGACCGGTCCCACGTAGACCAGTGGGGCGGTCACGCCACGCGGCGAGGTGGGCGCCGTGTAGGGGAAGTAGCTCGAGATCGGCACCGGCCCCGCGCCGGAGCCGTCGAGCACATTCAGCGACCACGACTCGGCCAGCCACCGCGGGAAGGTGAAGTGGTCCCGGGTCACCGCGACCCCGGCCGCCGCCCAATCCTGCTCCAGCTGGTCGATCCACGCCATGTGCGCGGGGCTGCCGGTGAGCCGCGGGCCCAGCGCGCACATGGCCTCGACCTGGGAGCGGATCTGGTGCGGACCCGGGAGCAGCCGCGGATCGGCCAGCGACTGCAGCGACAGCGCGCTCGACGCCCGGGCCAGTTGCGGCAACCCGCCGAGGGCGAGCGCGCCGAGCCCGGCGCTGCGCAGAAACGTACGACGTGTATGCATCAGGTCACCGCCCAATCGGTTAGTTGGCCTGGGTTGGTCGGGAGCGTGAACTTCACCCGTCCGTTCACCACGGTCGCCGGCACCTGCCGCCCGTCCGCCCAGGCCACCGCCTGATCGGCCGGCACACCTGGCGGGGGCGCGACGTCCATGGTCACCTGGCCGCCGGCGGTTCGGATGTAGCCGCGGATCATTCCGGGCTGCTGGGCCAGCCCCAGGCCGGGCAGCCGGAAGTTGAACGTGCTCATCGGGAGGTGGGGGATGACCCGGTAACCGCTGGCGGTGGCGTCGAGACCGGCCAGCTCGAGCACGTCGAACAGGCTGTAGGCGGGCTGGTGCATGATCTGGGTGTCGTAGCCGGGGATCACGCCGAACCCGGTGGCCAGGCCGATGCCGCAGCCCGAGTTGGGCGATTGGTAGTAGGACGCGCACTCGTCGTCCACGCTAATCAGCCCGTCCCAGTGGTCTGGGAAAGCCGTGGCGTGGGCGGCCAGCGTGTTGCGCTGAAATTCGTCCCAGGCGTTGGCCGCGGCGCCGGCCACGGTGCCGTCCAGCTCAGACAGCGCCCAGGTCCACCAGCCGTTGACGGCAAACCAGGCGCCACCCGGCCACTCGCTGGAGCCGTTGATCGGCGGCTCGGTCTGCTCCTTGGCCCCCAGGTCCGAGGAACCCGGCGCCAGGGCGGCGCCGATCTTGGTCGGGCCACTCGGCGCGCCCACGCCCACTAGGTAGCGCCGGTAGTTGGCCACCACCTGGGCGGCCTGCTGGGCGCTGGCCGCGCCGGCGAGCAGCGCCCACGGCTGCGGCTCGGAGAACATCGACCCCGCGCCGAACTGCCGGGCGCCCGAGTACCCGCGGGCAAACCATCCGGCGGGCACATACTGACCCTTGACCGTGGCCAGGTTGCGGTCTGCGGCGGCCCGGAGCTGGGCGGCGAACGTCGCGTCGCCCACGTGGTCGGCCAGCAGGGCGAGCCGGGGGTAGATGTAGGCCGCCTGCGCGGTGACCAGGTTCGACTCGGTCATCTGGCTGAACTCGGTGGAGAAGTCACTCCAGTCGCCGGTCGCGCCGGTCAGGTACTCGTTGTGCGGCCCGGTCCGGATGATGTTCTCCTGATGCTGGAAGGCCAGCTTCAGGTGATCCCACAACGTGCCGGACCCGGCGGCGGCGTAGTAGGGGACCTGCTTGTTCAAGAACCCCCAGTCCCGTGTGGCAAGTACGTATTCGGCTGTCCCCCACAGCAGCCACTGGTCCAGGTCGTCCGAGGTGCCGAGGTCGTAGCGCCGGCACATCGAGATCACCGCGTATGGCATCGCGCCGGTGCCGGCCGGCTGCTCCTGGGCCGAGTACTGGATGACGTCGCGGGCCAGCCCGGGATCGGACCAGATCATCGGCAGCATGTGCTGGAGCGGGTCGCGGAACGCGCCCTGGAAACCGAAGAAGTACTGGTAGTAGCCGCCCTGGGAGAGGATGTGGCGTCCTGCGCACTCCTCGTAGGTCGAGTCCGAGCGGACCGTGTAGGCGTCCCACTGGAGCTCGCGGGCCAGCCACGTGTTGGACGACCCGAGATCCACCTTGGGCAGCCAGTGCTGCCAGCGCTGCTCACTCCGGCCCAGCGGGTCGACCGCGTTCCGATAGCGGGAGACCAGGTCGGCCACGTGGCTCGGGTGCGCGTAGCCGTAGGCGTAGCGGAACGTCACGCTCTGCCCGGGCGCCAGGTGGTAGGGGCTCTGGAAGGCGAACATCCCGCTGCCACCGGCGCCGTTCGGGGTTGGCGGCGCGATCGAATCGGTCAGCTTGCCCGCGGCCACGGCCGCCGGGGCCGCGCGGGTTCCGGAGCCGAAGAATGCGCTGGTGTTGGTGTCGTAAGCGCTGACCGGCGCGTTCAGCGCGCTGGCGAAGATGGTCAGCGGCTGGGTGTCGACGTCGTCGGGGAGCTGCGCCACCGACAGGGTCTTGGTGGACGGGTCCCAGGCCGGTGACTGGTAGCCGCGCGGGAGTTGCTTGCCGGCCTGAACCTCCGGGTTGACGTCCCAGTACTCGAAGTAGGAGCCCGACTGGCTGGCGGCCGTGGGGTTGGTGATCGTGACGTCGTGCAGGAGAAGCGAGTTGTCACCGAACGGCGCGTACACGCTGTCCTTGACCGAGACGCTTGGGGTTGAGGTCGACTTGGCGTAGTAGCCCACCCCGAACCGCCGGCTGGTGACCGCGCCGGCGGGCCGGTCGTCGTACAGCGTGGAGGTGACCTTGCCGCCCTGGTTCAGGTACCCGAACCCCCCGGCGTAGTGCTGGTGGGAGGCGTCGTAGTAGTTCATCCACTGATACAGCCGGTCCTGGCTCCACAGCTGCACGTAGCCGTGGTTGAACGCGTCGGCCACCACGTGGTCGTTGCCGAGCTGGCTCCAGGCGTCCCGGCTGCCCGACAGCTCGCTTTGCGGCGCGATCGGACTGGTCTGCTCATCGATCGAGTAGTCGTACGCCGGGAGGCCCCAAGGATCGACCGCCCACTGGCCGAAGTGGCCGCTGCCGTACGTCGACGCAACGCTCGGGCTGCTGGTGTCGGCGGAGAGGGGAGGGGGCGCGGCGGCCAGCGCAGACGAAGCTGCCGTCAGCAGGAGGGCGGACGCCAGGGCAGCCGCCCCGGCGAATTTCCGCAGCTGCGCAGCGATGTCTCCCCGCTCGACCAAGGCGTCTCCCGCCGATCAGAGTACATGCGTGTCCTCTAAGACGTCAAGGATGAGAAACGGACGACCGGACAGCAGTTGAGCCGTGCCCGAGCCAGCGCCGCGTCGTCCCGGGCTACTGAGGCGGCTTCCCCGAGCGCGGGTCGCGGCCGCCGGCCGTTCGCGGGCCCAGGACAAACCGGTCGAGGTGCACGAGCTTGAACAGGCGCATCACCTCGGGCGCCACGTCGCGCTCGATCTCGAGCTCCCAGCCTTTGATTTGAGCATCCCCAACCGTGCGCACGAGCAGGTGCAGGCCGGTGCTGTCAATGAACTCGAGCTGCGAGAGATCGAGGCGGACGGGCGACTTGACCGCGCGCAGGCGTGTCAACCGATCCTCCAGTACAGGCGCCGACCCCAGGTCAAGCTCCCCCGTCAAGCTAAGACGCACGAACAGGCCGATCTGGCTCTCGTGAATCGCGAAGGTGGCTGGCGGTTCGGGCATACGCTCCCCGCCTGCGAGCTAGATCCTAGGGGGTCTCACGCGCTCACGCCGTCAGCGGAGTACTCGGTTCCCTGATGGACGAAAGGACGAAACGGTTGGCGAGTGAGCCGTGCATTGGCTAGGCTGCCCCGCGGGCCGCCACGACACAGGAGGGTAGAAGCCATGGACGACGGCTTGCATGTCTCTCGACGAAATCTGATCGTCAGCGCGGGCTCCGCCGCGGGAGCGGCACTGGTCGCGGCAGGCTGCGGATCGAAGTCGTCGTCGAGCGCGGCGACCCCGACCCCCACGACGGCCACGACCGGAGCCCAGTTTCCGCACCCGGCCGATCCGGCCGCGGCGCTTTCGGTGCTCCAGCAGGGCAACCTCCGGTTTGTGAACGGTCAGCTCCAGCTACGCGACTATTCGCCCGTCGGGGAGCGGATCGCGGAGTCGCAGAAGCCGTTTGTGGCCATCGTGACCTGTGCCGACTCGCGGATCGCGACGCCCCTGGTGTTCGACATCCGTGAAGGCAACCTGTTCGAGTCTCGGGTGGCTGGAAACAGCCTTGACACCGGGACACTGGGCAGCACCGAGTACGCAGTGGCCAAGCTGGGGGCAAAGCTCGTGCTGGTCATGGGTCACAGCGACTGCGGCGCCGTCAAGGCGGCGCTCGAGGCGCTGAGCGGCACCCAGTTCCCGCCATCCAAGTACGGCGCCATCCCGGAGGTAGTCGGGGCGATCGTCCCCGCGATAAAGGCGCTCCCGCCCAACCAGCGGACCCTGGACAAGGCGATTGCCGCCAACGTGGCATACCAGGTGAAGCAGTTCGAGGCCAAGAATCCGATCATCAAGCCCGCGATCGACGCCGGCAAAATCAAGGTGGTCGGCGCCGTGTACGACCTCGCCAGCGGCAAGGTCAACCTGCTGTAGGACCTAATCAGCCGCCGTGATGGTGATGGTGCAGCGCGCCTGGAGCCGTCCACACGCCGAAGTGGGGGAGGAGGACGATGGCCAGCACGGCTCCCGCCACCACCGAACCGCCGAGCAGGATCCACCGGCCGGCCTGACCGGGCGGGGCGCCTCCCAGCGCCTCGACCGGCTCCACTCCGCGCAGCTGGCGGGGCAGGCCGGGCAGATGGCCGAGAACGTGCAGCGCCATGGCGGCCAGCCACACGAAGAAGCTCACCTTGTGCAGGCTCAGCCAGATCCCACGTGACTTGGGGCCCTCGAACAGCAGGACGATTCCGCTGGCGAACACGATCACGGTCGTAATCACCACCGAAGGGGCCAGCAGGCGCAGCAGCAACTCGGGCGGACCCTTGTCGCGGTAGGTCTGGTTGCGGGTGTAGTAGCGGGCAAACCGGTAGCCGGTGCTGCCCATCTTGAGCGCCACCGGGCCGAGCAGGAGCAGGCCCAGGAACAGGTGCAGCCAGATGAACTGACCGATCCCGATGATCGTCACCCCGAGTACGGCCAGCAGCGCGACCAGCAGGATGCCGGTCCGGGCCGTCACCTCCTCATTGCCGCCGGGGCCGCCGCCGGTCAGCGCGGCCCGGGCACGGCTGGGTACGTGCTGAAGGGCTGGCGCCGTCGCGCCCAGGCTAGGGTCAACTGCACCATGCACGCTCACAGGGAGAGACTGTTTACCTGGTTGTTCAGAGACTCATGAGCGTTGCATGAGAAAGCTCTTCACTGGCGGAGGGTAGTCTCGCGGGCATGGAGCGGACCCTGCTCGTGATCGAGGACGAGCCGGGCATTCTCGACTTTGTCGAACACGGCCTGAGGGCACATGGCTTCGATGTGCTCTCGGCCAGCGACGGAGCGAGTGGCCTGGAGCGTGCCCTGCGAGACGACATGGATCTCGTGGTGCTCGACGTGATGCTGCCCGGCCGCGATGGGCTCGAGGTGCTGGCCGAGCTTCGCCGGGCCCGGCCGGGGCTTCCCGTGATCATCCTCACCGCGCTGGGCGACGTGGACCAGCGGGTGGCCGGCCTCGACGCCGGGGCGGTCGACTACCTGGTTAAGCCGTTCTCGCTCAACGAGCTGGCGGCGCGCATCCGGGCCCAGCTCCGGGTGGCCGAACAGCTGCCGTCCACCACGCTGCGAGCTGGCGAGCTGGAGGTGGACCTGCTCCGCCGCGAGGTGCGCTCAGCCGGCGAGATGCTGAGGCTGACCACCACCGAATTCGAGCTGCTGGTCCACCTGCTGCGCAACCGCGGCCGCGTCCTGTCCCGCGAGCAGATCCTGCGCGCCGTGTGGGGGTACGACCACGATCCCGGCACCAATGTGGTCGACGTGTACATCGGCTACCTGCGCCGAAAGCTGCGCCGGCCCGGGCACGCCGCGCCGATCGCCACCGTGCGCTCGGTGGGGTACCGCTTCGATGAAGAGGATTAGAGCTCGGCTGCCGGACAGCCTGCGCTGGCGCCTCACCGCCTGGGTGGCCGTTGCGCTGTTGCTGTCGATCGGCGTGTTGCTGGCCGTGGTCTACGAGAACACTGGATCGCAGCTGCGCGGCCAGATCGATCGTGACATTGCGGGCGACGTGAGCCAAGCCTCTCAGGCACTGAGCCTGATGCCGGGCCAGACCCCACACCAGATCACTCAGGCGGCGACGCGCTACGTGAAGGCCCAGCCCTACACCGCGGCGGCTCGGCTGCTGTTCGTGCTCGTGCCGGGCGCCGGGGCGACGAGCAACCACCCCGAGGTGTTCAGTGTCACGGGGCGCGAGCCGGGCGAGCCGCTGACCCAGCAGGAGGTCGAGAACGGCCAGGCCAAGGCGCTCAGCGTGCCGCATCTGGGCTATTCGATCCAACAGTTCCCCGACGTGGGGCGGATGCGGATCCTGGAACGTCGGGTTCGGGTCGGCCAGCTGCTGGTGATCGTCGGTGCCGGCGAACCGCTGAACATGGTGGAGCGGGCGCAGCATGGTGTGGCCCGAGCGGTGTTGATCGCCGGTGCCGTAACGGTGGCCATCGTGCTGTTGATCTCATGGCTGGCCGCGGCCCGGGTCAGCGCCCCGCTGCGGAGGCTGGCCGGGGTGGCGGCCCGCGTAGATGCCGGCGATCTGGCCCCGCGGATGCCCGAAGGCGCTGCCCAGACCAGGGAGGTGGCGGTCCTGGCCGAGGCGTTCAACCACATGCTCGACCGCCTGGCCCACGCCTTCGCCAGCCAGCGCGAGTTCGTAGCCGATGCCTCCCACGAGCTGCGTACGCCGCTCACCGTGATCCGCGGCCAGCTCGAGGTGTTGGCGGCTCAGGAGCATCCGTCCCCCGCGGAGATCCGCCGGGTGGAAGCGCTGGTGGAGGCCGAGATCGGTCGCATGAGCCGCCTGGTGGAGGATCTGCTCGTCCTGGCTCAGGCCGAACGGACCGACTTCCTGCGCACCCAGGGGATAGAGCTGGAGCCATTCGTCACCGAGCTGTGGGACGGCCTGAGCCTGACCGCCGTCCGGCGGTTCGAACTGGGTTCGGTCCCCAGGGGCATCCTGCGCGGCGATCCTGACCGCCTGGCCCAGGCCCTGCGCAACCTGGCCGGCAACGCGATCGAGCACACCCAGCAAGAGACCGGGCTGGTGCGGCTCGAGGTGCAGGCACTCGGCGACGGCCGGATTCGATTCGCGGTGGTGGACGACGGACCGGGCATTCCGCAAGATCAGCGCCAGCGGGTGTTTGGGCGCTTCTACCGGCTGGAGCCGGGACGTTCCGGGACATCCGCCGGTGCCGGGCTGGGTCTGGCCATCGTGCGCGCCATCGCCACCGCCCACGGCGGCCAGGTCCAGGCGGTCGATCCCCAGTCCGGACGCGGCGCTCGCATCGAGCTCGTGCTGCCCGGCTTCTCGGCTGATCGCACCGCAGTTGCGGTCCCGGAACCGGCCTGAGCACGTGGGAGAATTCTCACGGCCCTCTTAGCGATCGGTGATTAGCTGAGGCATAGTCAAGGCATGCCTCAGCTAGACCCGAGACAGAGTTCGAAGCGATCGCTGACCTCCAGCGATCGAGACGCTGCACTGGCCCGAGTGGGCCGGACGCGCCGCTGGTTGCTCGGTGCGGCGGCCGCGCTGACCGCTGGTCTAGCGGCGCTGGCCTCAGCGCTCGTGCCCGGCCGGTCGCTGGCCTCAAAGCACCAGACCGCGGCCACCGGTACCACCGGTCCGGCCAACAGCCCCACGCGGAAGACCGAACCTGCGCTGCCTCCACCCGCCAGCTCAGGTCAGCTGGGACTGCAGGCTCCAAGCCAGGCTCCCCAGCCGGCGGCCCCGCAGCCCGATCCCAGCCAGCAATCAGCGCCCGCGGCGCCGGCCCAACCGCAGCCACAGCCGTCCGACCCCTCCCAGTCGAGTGGTTCCTCCAGCGGCAGCGGCGCCGCCACCTCCGGCGGCTCGTAACCCGCCCGGCTCATCCCCGGTGCCCGCCATGACCGCGAGCCAGACCTTCCCCGCGCTGGGCAGCCTGGCCACGGTTGCGGCCGCCGACCCGTCGGCACTGGAGCGCGCGTGCGAGGCCACCCGGGAGGTCGTGGATGCGTTCGACCTGGCTTGCTCTCGGTTCCGTGAGGACTCGGAGCTGTCGGCGGTCAATCGCACGTCCGGCCAGCCGGTCCGCGTCAGTCCGCTGTTCATCGAGTGCTGCAGCGCGGCGGTGCGGGCGGCGCAGCTGACCGACGGGGACGTTGATCCGACCGTGGGCGAGGCGCTGGTGGCGCTGGGTTACGACCGGGACTTTGATGACCTGGCAGGCGCCGGCGCCAGCTCGCGGCGGGTGTCAATCGCCGCAGTACCGGGCTGGCGCACTCTGGCCATCGATCTCGAGGTCCAGACCGTCCGGGTGGCTCGCGGGGTCAAGCTGGACTTTGGCGCCACGGCCAAGGCGCTGGCCGCCGATCACGCGGCTCAGATGGCGTTCGAACGCGTGGGCTGCGGCGTGCTCGTCTCGCTGGGCGGCGACATCGCGCTGGGCGGGCCGCCCCCCGAGGAGGGCTGGCTGGTGCGGGTGACCGATGATCATCGGGCCGACAGCGCGGCCCCGGGACAGTGGGTCAGGATCCACTCGGGGGGCCTGGCCACCTCCAGTACCACTACGCGACGCTGGGAAATGGCCGACGGACCCAGGCACCACCTGGTCGACCCCTCGACCGGACGCAGCGTGGATACGGTCTGGCGCACCGCGAGCGTCGCCGCCGCGTCGTGCCTGGATGCCAACATCGCCAGCACCGCGGTGATCGTGCGCGGTCAGCGAGCACCCGACTGGCTCCTCGCCCAGGAGCTGCCCAGCCGGCTGGTCAGTCAGGGCGGGGCGGTGCTCCACCTGGCCGGCTGGACCGAACACGGGGACGACCTCCCCCGAGGTAAGTGAGCCGGCGTGAGTCACCTGGCCGCCAGCCTGGGACCGAGTACCTACTGGTACCTGGCCCGCGCCACCGGCGTGGTGGCGGTGTTGTTACTGACGGCCAGCGTCGTGCTCGGGATCCTCGGGCCGCTGCGCATCTCCAGCGGCCCGCGCTGGCCGCGGTTTGCCGTGGACATGATGCACCGCGACGTGTCGCTTCTGGTCATGGTGCTGCTGGTTCTGCACATCGTGACCAGCGTGCTCGACGGGTTCGCACCCATCGCCTGGCTGGACGCGGTGATTCCGTTCGGCTCGGCCTACCGGCCACTGTGGATGGCGTTGGGCGCCCTGTCCTTCGACCTGCTCGTGGCGCTGGTCATCACCAGCCTGGTGCGGGTGCGGCTGGGCTACCGGTGGTGGCGGTCGATCCACTGGCTGGCCTACGTCAGCTGGCCCATAGCCGTGCTGCACGGCCTGGGCACCGGGAGCGACGTCAAGTCCTGGTGGATGCTGCTGATCACGGTGGCTTGCGTGGCCGTGGTGGTAGTGGCGGTGCTGGTGCGTATTGCCCGCAGCCGGCCGGCGCAGCCCGCGGTGCGAACCTGGTCCACTTTCCTGGCCGTGGCCACGCCGATCGGCCTGGCTATCTTCACGCTGGCCGGCCCCCTGGCGCCCGGCTGGGCCCGCCGCGCCGGAACCCCGGCTCGGCTGCTGCCACATAGCACGGTGCCCGTGAGCATCCGCAGTCCGGTCAGCACCAGCGGCAGCAACTCCTCGAGCCCGCTCGCCCGGCCATTCACCTCATCCCTCAGCGGATCGGTGTCCCAGAGCCAGCAGGCCGAGGGCGCGATCATCGAGCTGAGCCTGCGTTTGCACGGCCGGGTCACCGGTTCGCTTCGGGTGCGCCTGGGCGGAACGCCGCTGTCCGGTGGCGGCCTGTCGCTGACCGGGAGCCAGGTCGATCTGAGCGCCGTGGGCGCGCCAGCCGCGCTGGACGGGCGCGTCGTCTCGCTGCAGGGCTCGCGGTTCCTGGCCCGGGTGGCCGATGCCGCCGGGCACGGCGTGCAACTGACCGCCGCTCTGAACATCGACAGCGGCGGCAACACGGTGACCGGGAGCGTGTCCGGTCAGCCGTTCGGAGCGGGCAAATGAGCGCCTGGCTCGAAGGTCATCCCGGGCTGCCCCGCCTGCTGGCGGGCCTGGACGACAGCGGCGCCCCCATGACCTTGGCTCAGCACGCCGCGGTCCACGGCACGCTCCCGCCGGTGCATCCGCACGAGCTGATCGAGGCGGTTCAGGCCAGCGGCCTGCGGGGCCGGGGCGGGGCCGACTTTCCCACCGCCCGCAAACTCCAGGCCGTGGCCGGCCGGCGGGGCGTCTCGGCGGTGGTGGTCAATGGCTCAGAGACCGAGCCGGCCAGCCAGAAGGATCGGCTGCTGCTGTCCCGCCTGCCCCACCTGGTACTCGACGGAGCCGTGCTGGCGGCCGACGCGGTCGGAGCCCGCGAGGTGATCGTGCAGATCGGGGACGCAGCCCGCGGCTCGCTCGATGCGCTGCAGGGCGCGGTGGCCATGCGGCCCGACGACCCCGTCTCGGTACAGATCGTCACGGCGCCTCAGGGCTACGTGGCCGGGGAGGAGAGCGCGGTGGTGAACTACCTCAACCGCGGAGTGCTGCTGCCCACCTTCGTGCCGCCGCGGCCGTTCGAGCGCGGCTACCGCGGCCGCCCCACCCTGATCCAGAACCCCGAGACGCTGGCCCAGGTCGCGCTGGTGGCGCGGTTTGGCGAGCGCTGGTACCGCGAGCTGGGCACGGCCACCGATCCCGGTTCGGCTCTGGTCACGGTCTCCGGCGCGGTCGAGGTGCCCGGCGTGTACGAGCTGGCTTTCGGTACCCGGCTCGACGATCTCCTGGAAGCGGCCGGAGGGCCGACCGAGTCGCTGCGCGCGCTGCTCGTGGGCGGATACTTCGGGACCTGGGTGGATGCCGACGTGGCTCACGCGCTGAGGCTGGCCCGGGAGGATCTGCGCGGCGTCGGTGCGGCGCTGGGCTCGGGGGTGATCATCGCGCTGGGTCAGAGCTCGTGCGGGCTGCACGAGAGCGCCCGGGTGATCGACTACCTGGCCGGCCAGTCAGTCAGGCAGTGCGGGCCGTGCACGCACGGGCTCCGGGCCATCGCCGACTCCACCGGCGCCCTGGCCAGCGGGACGGCCCAAGCTGGGGAACACGAGCGGCTACTGCGCTGGGCCGCCGAGGTCCGCGGCCGCGGGGCCTGCCATCACCCGGATGGAGCGGCGCGGTTCGTGGTCAGCGCGCTGAACGTGTTCGCGCCCGAGATCGAATCCCATCGCCGCGGCGGGTGCACCTCCGCCCCGGCCGGTTTTCCCGTGGCATGAGCGAGCGCCTCCGAGTCAACGCGATCGCCTGCGAAGGCCACGGCCAGTGCGCCGAGCTCCTGCCCGAGCTGATCCGGTTGGACGACTGGGGTTATCCGATCATCGAGCATCCCGAGGTTCCGCGCGAGCTGAGCGCCCACGCCCGCAGGGCCGTAGCCGCGTGTCCCACGCTGGCGCTGTTGCTCGAGCGCTCGGACCGATCAGGCGCCTAGCCGCTCGGAGTGGGCCTCGGGGTCATCGTCGGTGGTCGCCGGCCGGGCGAACTCGGTGGTCACCTGTTCAAACCCCTTGAATCGCTGAGTGGCCGCGTACATCGCGTAGGCCTGCCGGTCGGCCGGAGTGAGTTCGGCGTCATCGGTGAACGGCGTGAGCAGCGCCCGGGGCCATAGCCGGCGCACGCGAACCACGTTGACCTCGGCGGCCAGCATCACGATCACCGACTGCAGGTATAACCAGGCCAACGTGGCCAGCACGACCGCGAACACTCCGTACAGCGCGTTGCTGTTGGTCAGCATCTGTGCGATGAAGCTCGAGCCCAGGATCTGCAGCACGATCCACCCGCCCGCGGAGATGGCCGCGCCGGGCAGCACCTGCCGTACGCGCAGCGGGAGGGCAGTCAGGACTCGAAAGGCGGCGACGAACAGCGCGATGCTGATCGCGTAGTTGAGCAGGTAGCCGCCCACCTCGATGGCCGGACCCACCTGCCGCGAGATGCCGTTGGCCGTCGAAAGGATGGCCGCGCCGCCGGTGGAGACGATCACGCCCGAGCCCAGCAACAGCAGCAGGGCCAAGCTGCGAAGCCGGGAGCGCAGTGGGTTGGGCTGCCGGTTGCGCGGCACGCCCCAAATGAGGTTGAAGCTGGCCTGGGCGGCCTGCATCGCGCCGAGCCCGCCGTACAGGGTGCCGAGCACGCCCGCACTCAGCGCGATGCCGCTGCCGTGGATGGTCTCGATGTTGCGCTTCAGGTCTGGCCCGATCGTGGGGAAGTTGCGCAGCAGCGCCTGCTCGACGTCCTGGCGCACGTCCGGATGGCCCTGCAGGAAGAACGCCAGCGCGCTGAACAGCAGCAGCAGCAGCGGGAACAGCGACACGAACGCGTAGTAGGTCACGAGCGCCGCCAGGTGCGGGCCTCGGTCGTCGAAGAACTTGTAGATGACGGCGAGCGGCAGGCCGAGCCAGCGGTGGCGGCGCTGGTAGCGGTCCAGTCGCTCCACGCGGGTCACTGACTCATCCCGGGAGGCAGCGTACTTTGCCCTCAGGTCGGGTCCGCGTGGGGCCGGACGTCCAGAATCGTCCACATCTTCTTTACATTCCGCTGGACGGAATGCCGAGTCGGTGATCTAATATCCGGTCCGCGCGGTGGGCGAGCGCCCGGATGCGCACGCGCAGGTCAACCCAATCGGGAGACGCGATGGCGACACAGGTACAACGACGAATCATTCAAGCCGTCAAAGGGGGGATGGACCTGGCCGAGATCGAGGAGACGATCATCGATCCGGCCCCGATGGAAGAAGACGAGAAGGCCGCAGTGTGGCTGTTTGCCCAGGCGGTTCGCGAGCGGGAAAGCTTGACTCGCGAGCGTGTCCTGGTGGGCAGCTGATCCAAGGCGCGGGCTTCGAGGACCGACGAGCGGGCGGGCGACGGCTCGCCACAGAGTTGACCGGCTACGCCGGGCGGGACGACGTGGTCGTGCTCGGGCTACCGCGCGGCGGGGTTCCGGTGGCCTTCGAGGTGGCGCAGGCGCTGGATGCGCCGCTCGACGTGTTCATGGTGCGCAAGCTCGGCGTTCCCGGGCACGAGGAGCTGGCCCTGGGCGCGATCGCCAGCGGCGGCGTTCGCGCGCTCAACCTCGACGTGTTGGCGGCCATCGGCATCTCCGGCGAGCAGGTCGAGGCGGTGGCCGCCCGTGAGCTGGAGGAGCTGGAGCGCCGGGAGATCTCGTATCGCGGCCACCGGCCTCCGCTCCCGGTGGACGGCCGGGTGGCCATAGTGGTCGACGACGGACTGGCCACCGGGGCCACCATGCGGGCCGCGGCTTACGCCTTGCGCCGGCGCGGAGCCAGCCGGATCGTGGTCGCGGTCCCGATCGCCCCCGCCCAGACGTGCGAGTCGCTGCGCCGTGACGCGGAGGAGGTGGTGTGTACGTTGACCCCGGAGCCGTTCACCGCGGTAGGTCGCTGGTATGACGACTTCGCGCCGGTCAGCGATGAGGAGGTGCGATCGCTTCTCGATCCGCCTCTGCCGGGTTAGGCGCCGCATCGGGCACGCCCTCGCGCAGCTCGGCCAGCCAGACATCGGCGCTCGAGTCGCTGGGCGCGCGCCAGTCGCCACGGGGAGACAGCGACCCGCCGGAGCCGACCTTCGGAGCGTTGGGCATGGCCGAGCGCTTGAACTGGCTGGTGGTGAAGAAGCGCTCCAGGAACACGGCCAGCCAGCGCTTGATCTCAGCCAGGCTGTACTCGTTGCGGCGGTCCGGGGGGATTAGATCCGGCCAACGCCCCCGGTCGCGATCCGCCCAGGCGTGGTGGGCCAGGAAGGCCACCTTGCTCGGTCGGTAGCCGAACCGCAGCACGTGGTAGAGGAAGAAGTCCTGGAGCTCGTAGGGGCCGACCACGCTCTCGCTGTCGGCCCCGGGGGAGTCGGAGTCCGGGTCCTGGCTGGGGATCAACTCCGGAGAGATCGCGGTGTCGAGCACGGACTCCAGCACTTCGTTGGCCTCCGGGCTGTACTCGCCAGTATCGATGGCCCAGCGCAGCAGGAACTGGATCAGCGTCTTGGGCACTGACGCGTTGACGTTGTAGTGCGACATGTGGTCGCCCACCCCGTAGGTGGCCCAGCCCAGCGCCAGCTCGGACAGGTCGCCCGTCCCCACCACGAGCCCTCCGTGGTGGTTGGCCAGGCGGAACAGGTGTGAGGTCCGCTCTCCGGCCTGCACGTTCTCGTAGGTGACGTCGTACACCGGCTCGCCCTGGGCCGCCGGGTGGCCCAGGTCCTGCAGCATCTGCATGGCCGCGGGCCGGATGTCCAGCTCGTGGCCGCTCACTCCCAGCGCGTCCATCAACGCCTTGGCGTTGGCCAGGGTGAGCTCGCTGGTGGCGAACCCGGGCATCGTGTAGGCCAGCACGTTGGACCGGGGCAGGCCGAGGCGATCGCAGGCTCGCGCGGCCACGATTAGCGCGTGCGCCGAGTCCAGGCCCCCCGAGACCCCGATCACCAGCTTGTCGATCCCGGTGGCCCGCAGCCGGGTCTCCAGGCCCTGGACTTGAATCGAGTACACCTCCTGGCATCGGTCGCTGCGGAGGAGCGGATCGGCCGGCACATAGGGGAAGCGCTCCAGCTCCCGGCGCAGCGGCAGCGGCTGCCCGCGCTTGGCCGCCACGCCCAGCTCGAAGTCGATGCGCTGCATGGACGCCAGCCGATCGCGGTGGTCATGGGCGCTGTCGGCGAAGCTGGACGTGGTGCGCCGATCGGATACCAGACGATCCAGGTTCACGTCGGCGCAGATCAGCTGCTCGTGCGCGGGAAACCGCTGAGACTCGGACAGGCGCTGACCGTTCTCGTAGATCAGCGCCTGGCCGTCCCAGGCCAGATCGGTCGTCGACTCGCCCGGGCCGGCGCAGGCCATCATGTAGGCCGAGATGGTCCGGGCGGACTGCGAGGCGCACAGCAGCCGCCGGTAGTCGGCCTTGCCGATCGTGGCGTTGCTGCCTGACAGGTTGGCCACCACGGTGGCGCCGGCCAGGGTGGCGTACGTGCTCGGCGGGATGGGTGTCCACACGTCCTCGCAGATCTCGACGTGCAGCGTGAGTCGGTCCAGATCCCGGCAGGTGAACAGGAGCTGAGGGCGGAACGGCACGGGCTGGCCAAGCAGCACGATCTCCCCGCGCGGAGTATCGCGCGCGGCCCGGAAGTGGCGCTTCTCGTAGAACTCCCGGTACTCGGGCAGGTAGGTCTTTGGCACCGCCCCGAGGATCCGGCCCCGGTGGATCACCACGGCGGTGTTGTAGACCCCGCCTTCGGCGGCCAGCGGCGCGCCGACGACCAGAACCGGGCCGAGGTCCGCGCTGGTGCGAACGATACGTTCCAGCCCTTGCTCCACGGCGTCCAGGATTGCGTCCTGGTGAAAGAGATCCTCGATCGAGTAGCCCGCCAGTCCCAGTTCCGGGAACACGACGACTGCCGCCTCCTCGTCCGAGGCGCGCCGAGCCAGCTCGAGCGTCCGCTCCGCGTTGAACAGCGGATCGGCGATGCGCAGGCGAGGCACCGCGGCGGCCAGGCGGACGAACCCGTGGCTGTACAGGGAGGGGAAGCTGGCGAGACGGTCGCTCATCTGGGGGAACTGTAGTGGCCGGTCCGCCGCCCGCCGGCAATCTGTCGCCCGCCGGCGGGCGGGTCAAATCGGCTGGTAATACACCAGTTCGCCGGCCCGCTCGGGAACGCTGGCCGCGAACACGAACATCGTCACCACCAGCACCTGTCCCTGGCCGGCGGGCCCTGGGAGCTGCTGGGCCACAGGGTTCCCGAGCGAACTGGCCAGCACCGCGCTGCCGCTCTTCAGGGTCAGGCGGTAGAGCGACCCGCTCCCCGAGCCGGTCAGCAGCACGTGCCAGGAGCTGAAGTCGTTGAAGCTGGTCTGCGCCTCGTACAGGCGCCACCGGGCCGACTGGAAGCTGAACTGGCGCCAGTCGCCGTGATTGCCGCCCAGGCCCAGACGCTCCAGCGCGGCGTCGGTCCCGGCGTCCGGTCGCGCGCTCCAGCGACGGAAGCCGCGCAGCGTCCCCACCGCTTCCCGATCCGGGCCTGCGGCGCCCCGGTGGGAGGTCTCGTAATGGAACCCCAGCTGGATCAGCGAGCGCCCGGGGGTTCCGCCCCAGCGCACGGAGAGGATCGACGGGGTGCCGTTGTTGAAGGGCGAGAAGCGAAGCGGCAGGTCACGCTGGGCGCGGTAGCGAGCTAACAACAGATCGTCGCGGGTGGCGTAGTAGCGCAGACGGATCACATGGTCGGCCTGGGGGGATCCGGCCTTCTCGTAGGCCAGCAGGAATCCGGGCTCGCCCGGGATGGCGCGTAGCGTCGGCATGCTGGCCCCATCCGGATCGAGCACGGCCAGTCGGTGCCAGTGGATGAGGTCGGTGGAGCGGCCAAGCAGCACTCGGTATGCCAGCGCATCGTCGGTCGGCCCGACCGCGGTGTGGTAGACGCCCAGGTATCCGCCCGCGGGGTCGGCGAGGGGATCGAGCACGCCCATCGGGTTGCCGAGGTCATCGGCCGTGTCAAACGACACCCGGCCGCTGGACGGGCACGGCACCTGTTCGATCAGCTGCTCCAGGCGCGCCGCCGCGGTCTTGGCCGCGGGCTGCATGGGGGCGGCGGGACACTGATCGCCGCCAAACAGGGATCCGAGTCCGGTGAGCGTGCACTGGCCTAGGTTCTGTCCCGAGGGGCAGGCGTCCGAGGGCGACGAAGCTCTGCCAGCAGTGGGGCAGAGAGCCAGCAGCGCGGCCAGCGCTAGCAGCCGAGCGCCGACCCTCAAGCCGGGTGCCCGCGCCGCCGATCGGTACCTGCCGTCCCGCCCGCTCACCGCGAAGCGGATCCTACGGGCTCAACGCCGGGGCGTGCACAGAATCAGGAAGCGATCCAGAGCGTGCCCCAGGTCGAGTGTGCCCGTGTCCAGCAGGTAGCGACGGCTGGCCGCGGTCAGCCGGGACGTCGCGAAGCTTGCGGCGCTGTCGGCGATCCGGCCGAGGTCGGCCGTGAGCCCCGCCGTGGCCGATAGAGCTACGTGCGCCAGCTGCTGACAGCCACCGCGCAAGCCCGCCTGGGCACTGGCGAGGTCGGCGGCGAGTCGTCGCTGGCCGCGCTCCAGGGAGCCGACGGCCGACCGGTAGCAGCCGGGTGCCGCCCGGTCGCGGCGGAGCCACAGCGGCGCGCAGGCGCCGAACCGAGCCAGCGCCCGGTGGTAGCCAGCCTGCCAGCGGCGGGCGTCCTGCTCGACCACACGAGCCGTGTCCACACCCAGCGGCGTGAGCACCCCGTTGGATGGGCGCTGCCCCGGCTCCGCACGGCGGGCCACCAGCCAGCCGTCGCGGTAGTAGATCGGCACCAGGCCGGGCAGCTGCTGGTCGATCACCGAGCCCAGCTGACGGTAGTCCGTGTTACCCACGAGGCCGCAGCAGTCCACGGCCACCAGGTTCACGAGCATGTACCGGCCGACGCCCACCGAGTAGGGGTTGATCAGGCCCAGCACGGGGCGCTCGCTGACGTGCGGCAGGGTGGTGGCCACGGTGAGGGCCGAGGCACCCGCCGGAACGTGGTTCAGCCCGCCTCGCGCGGCCGGCGCCCAGGAGGGCGCGTGGTAAAAGGAGGGCCTCGAGATAGCGGTCAGGCTGCTATCCGGACTCATGGTCTCAGTCAGCGCGACGTTGACGACCAAGATCGCCGCCGCGCCCAGCTGGACTGCGAGCGCCCGTCGCGGCACAGGCACCCAGCGGCTCAGGTTGGCCAGCCCGGCCGCAGCAGCCATCGCCAGCACGGGCGCGATGGTCAGTGAGTAGTGGTAGTGAGTGCCCCACAGATTGGGATTGCTGGCCAGGAATCGCTCAGCCAGCAGCGGCAGCGTGAGGATGACCAGGCGCGAGCCCAGACTGAGGAGCAGGAACGCTCCGAACAGCGCGGCCATCGTGTGCACCTTCTGGCCGGGAGAGAACCCGATCTGGAAGACAGTCCACGGCGAATGGACCACCGTCCACAGCGCAGCCAACGAGTTCTTTCCCAGCTGCCCGTAGAACCAGTGGGTGTAGCCCCTGCCGCGGGCGAAGTGGGGGATCAGCACCCCCGTGGTCAGCGCGTACCAGCCGGCCCCCAGCCCGGCCAGCACGATTCCTCGACGCACGTCCCGCAGCGTGAGCCGCCAGATCCCGAACGCCACCACGAGCAGCGACAGGTCTTCTTTGACCAGCAGCAGCAGCACGATCGTCACCCAGAAGAAGCCCCAGCGCTCGCGGTCGGCCCAGAGGATGGCCAGGGCGATCAACAGCGGGGCGAGGGCCAGCTCGTGGAACTCGAACAGCACTCCCACCTGGAGGCCCCAGAACGCGGCGTATCCCGCGGCCAGCAGGTAGGCCCCGACGCGTCCCAGCCGGGGTCGGGCAAACCAGAACACCGGAGCGATCGACGCGGCGATCAGCACGGCCTGCGCGATGAGCAGGGTTCGCGGATCCGACCAGATCCAGTACAACGGCGCCAGGATGGCCAGCAGTGGGTGAAAGTGATCGCCCAGGATGTTCTGGCCCTCGATCGAGCTGTAGGGCGCCGCGAAGTGGCTGTAGCGCCACACGACCTGGTCGAATAGGGCCAGGTCAAAGCCCGTCCCGAAATTGGCGTGACGGACCAATGATGCCGCCGCGTCGACCGCGGCCGTGACCCCGATCAGCCCCAGCAGCCCAGGCTCAGCGACGAGCCGCCGCCGAGCGCGGGCCGCCGGGGCCGCGGCCGCGGGACGCCTCCTCGCCAGCGTACTCACGCGGGTAGCATCGCAGCGTGAGGCCGGTCACGGCAGCCGTTCTGGTCCTGGGTCTGACGGCGGTTGCCCCGCCCGCCGCCGCGGCGGCCGGCGATCCCAACTGCACCGGCGCCTACGGAGGGGCCGCGCCGCGGGTGGGGCAGCCGCTACGGCTGGGGATCGACCCCGGGATCGCGGGTAGCGCGGGTGGGGTTCAGCTGCCCTCGACGCCCGATGACCCGGCGCGTGACCTGGCCGGCGTGAGGGCCCTGGCCGCCCGGGGCCATCAGCTGGTGGTCCGGCTGAACCGCCTGTTCTGGTCCGACGGCCAAGCCGGGATCGACATGTTCAAGCGGCTCGTGGCCGCCTACAGCGCGGCCGGATTCGCCGTCGAGCTCCAGGTCCGGTACCACCCGGCATCCGGACAGGCCGGCGACATTCCTGGGTGGCTGGCCTTTGTGCGCCATGTGGTGGATACGTTCGGCCCCAACCGGCGAGTCGTCTCGATGACGATCACGAACGAGGTCAACATCAACTTCTCGTCCAACACGTCGGACGGCTCGTATGCGGGCGCCGAAGACGCCCTGATCCAGGGCATCGAGGCGGCCCACCAGCAGGCCGGGCGGCGCCACTACACCCAGCTGCGTTTCGGCTTCACCTACGCCTATCGGTTCCCTCAGGACGGGAGCTTCTTCGCCTACTTGGCGGCCCACGGCGGGCCGGCGTTTCAGCGCGCGCTGGGGTTCGTGGGCCTCGACGTGTACCCGGGCACCGTGTTCCCGCCGGCCGCCGCCCCCACCGAGGACTACCGCGGCGACCTGGCCCAGGCGGCGGGGGTGCTGCGGGACTGCTTCCTCCCGCAGGCTCAGATCGGCCGCCGGGTACCGATCTGGATCACCGAGGACGGCGTGTCCAGCGGAACCCTGAGTGAGGCGGAGCAGGCCACGGTGCTCAGGCAGCTGGTCCAGGCCGTCCACGACTACTCGGGCACGTTCAACCTCACCGACTACCGCTGGTTCAACCTGCGCGACTCGACGGCCAGCACCCAGCCTGCGTACCGGCTTGGCCTGACCTTCTCCTCATTCGGCCTGCTGCGGGACGACTACAGCCCCAAGCCGGCGTTTGCGGCCTACCACCAGGTGATCGCTAGCCTCGGCGCCCGTACTCCTCGGCCCAAACCGCATAAGCCGCACCGGCGCAAGAAGCGCCACCACCACTAGGCGGCGGCACCGGCGGGCTCGCGAAACCGCTCGGCCGTCCGGCGCGCGGTTTCCCGGGCCCACGCGCCCCCGGTCAGCGCGCCCAGTACTCCGATGGCCAAGCCCAGGCCGACCACGATCCACCAGCCCGGGTGCGTGGCTTGGGCAAACGATGGCCCGATCGCCGCCCCCAGCGTCCCGCCTGCGACTGCCCCGATGATGGCCACCCCGAGCGTCATCCCAACCTGGCGAGAGGTGGACGCGACCGCGGCCGCCACCCCGGCCTGGGCCGGCGGCATCCCGGACACCGCCGTGTTGGTGATCGGTGGGTTGACCAGGCCCATTCCGATCCCGAACAGCACGTAGGACGCGATCAGATACCCGGTTGGAGTGGTGGGGGAGAGCCGCGTCAGCATCGCCGCCGCGGCCACGATCGCCGCCGCCGCGACCACGATCGGGCCGCGGGTGCCGCTGCGTCCGATGATCCGCCCGGACAGCGGCGCGAAGATCAGAATCATCGCGGCCATGGGCAGCAGATACAGCCCGGCCTCCAGCGGTGAAAGGCCGCGGACGTTCTGGAGATACAGCGTGGTCAAGAACAGAAAACCGCCCATGGCGCAGAAGGTCATCACCGCGATCGCGCTGGCCCCGGAGAGCGGAGCGCTGGTGAAGAAGCGCATCTCCAGCAGCGGCTCCTTACGGCGCAGCTCGTAGGGGATCAGCGCCGCCAGGCACACACCGGCGAGCGCAAACACCCCGAGGGTTTGGGCCGACGTCCAGCCCGCGCGCGGGCCCTCGATGATCGCGAAGGTCAGCCCGGCCAGGCCGGCGATCACCAGCATCTGACCCACCGGGTCGAGCCGGCGCGGCCGCCCGGCCCGCGACTCGGGCACGTACAGCGCTGTGAGCACGATCGCGGCCAGCCCGATCGGTACGTTGACGAAGAACACCGCCCGCCAGCTGAACGCGTCGACCAGCGCGCCGCCCACGACAGGGCCGAGGGCCAGGCTGAGGCCGAACACCGCGCCCCAGGCTCCGATCGCCATAGCCCGCTCACGCGGATCATCAAACACGTTGCGGATGATCGACATGGCCACCGGGTTGAGCATCGAGCCGCCGACCGCCTGCAGCGCGCGGGCGGCGACCAGCGCGCCCAGGCTGGGGGCGAGCCCGCACAGCAGCGATCCGGCGGAGAACACGACCAGCCCCAGCTGGAAGATGCGCCTCCGCCCCACGCGATCCCCGGTCGATCCGGCCAGCATGAGCAGGCTGGCCAGGACCAGCGTGTAGGCGTCGATCGTCCACTGCAGACCGGACACCGAGGCGTGCAGCTCACGATGGATCGAGGGCAGCGCCACGTTGACGATCGTGGTGTCGAGCCCGACGATCAGCAGGCTGAGGCAGCAGATGGCGAGC
>DASZGO010000033.1:0-19806 GCA_035938755.1 Solirubrobacteraceae bacterium
AGGCGAGCGGGGATGGCGTGCGCCGCCCACGTCGGCGAGACGAGTTGGTCGTCGTCGCCGCGAACGTCGATGACCGGAACATCCGGCCACGCGGCCAGGGGGCTCGGCTCGGTGTACATGGTCGAGGCCTGGGCTCGCAGCCGCGCGAATGCCCACGCGGCATCGGCATTCGTGCAGCCCGCGTACATAGTCCGGCGCGCGATGTTCGCGTCAAACCACCGTCGCCGGCCGTCGCTGTCAAGCTCCACGCCCATCTGGTACTCGTCGAGCAGGATGCCCTCTCGTGCGTTCTGGTCCGCGAACCGCTCCGCCGGCTGCGGCAGTAGCGCCGAGACAAAGACCATCGCGCTCACCGGCGTCGCGGCGGCGACCAGCGGAAGCGTGAGCCCCCCCGCAGAATGGGCGACCAGCACCACGTCGTCGCCCGATGTGTCGGCCAGGCTCCCGAGGACAATCTCGGCATACTCGCTGCAACCGGCGCTCACGTCCTCGCAGGGAAGATCGACAGCCACGACCCGAGAGCCGGCCGCCGCCAACTCTGACGCGAGCCGGTCCCAGCACCAGGCGCCATGCCAGGCACCGTGGACGAGCGCGAAGGTCGTCATCTCGCGTGAACCTAGCGTCTAGGGCCCCAGGCCGCCGAACGGAGGAACCACCTTCAGTGACACGGCGGGCATGCAAAGAGCGTCCGGCTGCCGTCAATCGCGTGATCGCTTTGGCCCTTCGGCCGCCTCAAGCCTGCGATCGCGTTGGCGACATTCCGATCGTTGGGGTCCGCGCTTGGGTGGGTCCGAACTTGCTTGCACTTCTGTCCAGCAGCGGCCTCGCACGGGGGTCGCCGCGACGCTGGTATCGCCCGATAGGACGTACGAGCCCCGACACCGCGGCCCACCTCGGAGCGACGACCTTGATCTGCTTCCCGACAGCCCACGGGCGCGGAGGCCGTCCGGACACGCTCGCGCCCGACGCGTCACGCACCGCTGAGCAGTTAGAAGGGCGCTCGCGTGTCCGGACGGTACCGGGTCCGGGGGCGATCAGCCGGCGTGTCCGGACGGCACATCGACCGGGTCGATTAGCTCGCGTGTCCGGACGGCGCGGCGGCCGCTGGCCCACGGCTACAGCAGCTTTTCGAGCCCAATCACCGGTGAGTCGCTCAACGAGCCGACCCGGCGCACCGCCAGCAGCACGCCGGGCATGAAGGACTCCCGGTCGATCGAGTCGTGTCTGATCGTGAGCGTCTGGCCGACGTCACCAAGGATCACCTCCTGGTGCGCCACCAGCCCGGGCAGGCGCACGGAGTGGATCGGCACCTCGGCCAGGTTCGGCGCGGCCTCGGCCATCAGCCTTGCGGTGCGCTTGGCGGTGCCGCTCGGCGCGTCCACCTTGCCGTCGTGGTGCAGCTCGATGATCTCGGCCTTGGCCATGTGGCGGGCCGCCTGGGCCGCGAACTGCATCATCAGGACCGCGCCGATGGCGAAGTTCGGCGCTACGAACACGTTGGCCCCTCGGAGCTCTTTCAGCGCCTGCAGGTCGAACCCGGTCGTCCCGATCACGACGTGGACGCCGGCCGCCACGGCCTGGCGGGCGTTGGCCAGTGCCGTGTCCGGCACCGTGAAGTCCACCAGCACGTCGGCCTGGTCGAGCACGTCGGCGACCGGGGTTCCGAGCCGGGGATCGGCTCGGCCGGTGAGCTCCATGTCCTCGGCCGTCTCGACGGCCCGGCACACCGACTCCCCCATCCGCCCGGCCGCCCCGGCCACGGCGACCCGGATCATGTGGCCTGGGCCAGCGGCGCCCCGGCTGGCGCGAGCGCCTCCTCAAACGCTGCCTGGTCTGGCCCGATCCCGGCTGCGCACATCCGCTCGGGCGCCCACAGCTCGGCCACGAGCGCGGTCAGGTCATCCAGCGTCACGGCTTCAATTCGCTCAAGCGATTCGTCGATCGACAACAGTGGCGCCCCGGCCAGGATCTCCGAGCCGAGACGATTCATCCGTGCTCCCGTGGACTCCAGCGCCAGCACCACCCGTCCCTTGAGGTTCTCCTTGGCCCGGGCGAGCTCCTCCGGCGTGGCCGAGTCTTCACGCAGGCGCTCGAGCTCGGTGGCCACCACCCCCATGGCCTCGGCCAGGTTGTCCGTTCGCGTGCCGAGGTACAGGCCTATCTGGCCGGTGTCCTGATAGGCGCCGGTGAACGAGTACACGGCGTAGGCCAGGCCGCGCCGCTCGCGGATTTCCTGGAACAGCCTCGAGGAGGAGGTGCCGCCGAACACCGTGTCGAGCAGGCGCAGTGCGAAGCGCCGGTCGTCGTGGCGTGAGATCCCGGCACCCCCGAGGCAGACGTGGTACTGCTCGGTCTCCTTGCGCTCGAACTTGACCCGCGGGGTGTCCGTGCCGGGGAGCTCGGGCTGGGCCGGGGCGGTCGCGGTTGGATCCAGCAGGGCCGTTCGCTCAGCCGCCAATGAGACCAGCGCGTCGTGATCCACCGAGCCCGCCGCCGAGATGACCACGTTGGCCGCCGTGTAGCGCCCGTCATGGAAGCGCTTGATCGCCTCGGCCGGGGTCTGGGCGATCACCTCGGCCCGGCCGATGATCGCGCGACCGAGCGGGTCGTCGCCGAACACCGCCTCGCCGAACGTGTCGAAGACCTTCTCCTGGGGATCGTCCTCGTACATCGCGATCTCCTCCAGGATCACCTCGCGCTCAGAGTCGATCTCGGTCAGCGCCGGGCGGAACACCATGTCCGCCATGACGTCGAATGCCTCGTCGAGGTGCTGGTCGATGACCCGTGCGTAGACCGAGGTCGTCTCCTTGCCCGTGCCCGCGTTCAGCTCGGCCCCCATGGCATCGAAGATCTGATCGATCTCCAGCGAGCTGTACTTGGACGATCCCTTGAACAGCAGGTGCTCCAGCATGTGCGACAGGCCCGCCTGCTGGTCGGTCTCGTGGCGCGACCCGGTGCCGATCCAGAACCCGAGCGACACCGACCGGACGGAGGGCATGTGCTCCGTCACCACCCGCACGCCCGAGTCGAGCGTGGTTAACCGGTGCTCCTGTTTCAAGATCGCGCCTGGACGCGCCTACGAGCGTTCCGGATCGCGATCCCGGACTCGTCCGCGGTCGCGATCCCGATCTCGATCGCGGGGGCGACCGTCGCGGCCGCCCCGCCCGTCGCGCCGGTCACCGCGGTCACGCCGGGGCGGACCGGGATCACCGGTCCCGACGCTGGCCAGCTCCTCGGACGTCTTGCCTGCGATGTCCGGATCGTCCGCGAGCCGGAGGCCGATGCGGCCGCGCTCGCGGTCCACCTCGACCACTCGCACGCCGATCTCATCGCCCTTGCTGAGCACTTCCTCGACCGTGTCGATCCGGCGCCCGGGGGCCACGTTGGAGATGTGGAGCAGGCCGTCGGTGCCCTTGGAGAGCTCGACGAACGCCCCGAACGTGGTGGTCTTGACCACCTTGCCGGTGAACTCGTCGCCGACTTCGACGTCCTTGGTCATCGACCGGATCCGGTCGACCAGCGCGTCGCCCTGCTCGCCGCTCGCTGCGTACACCAGCACCTGACCGTCCTCGCCCACGTCGATCTGCGCCTCGAACTCCTCCTGGAGGCCCCGGATCGTCTCGCCACCCTTGCCAATCAGGAGACCGATCTTCTCGGGGTCGATCTGAATGGTCGAGATCCGCGGTGCGTGCTTGGACAGCTCGGTCCGCGGAGCGTCGATCACCTTGGCCATTTCACCGAGGATGAACGTCCGGGCTTCCTTGGCCTGGGCCAGTGCGTCGCGCAGGATCTCGAACGTCACGCCGGTGATCTTGATGTCCATCTGCAGCGCCGTGATCCCGTTCTCCGTACCGGCGACCTTGAAGTCCATGTCGCCCAGGTGGTCCTCCACTCCGGCGATGTCGGTGAGGACGATGTAGTCGTCGCCCTCCTTGATCAGCCCCATGGCGATTCCCGCCACGGCCTGCTTGATCGGGACGCCGGCGTCCATCAGGGACAGACTGGAGCCACATACCGACGCCATCGACGAGGAGCCGTTGGACTCGAGGATGTCCGACACCACGCGGATGGTGTACGGGAACTCCTCCTGGCTGGGGATCATCGGGACCAACGCCCGCTCGGCCAGGGCGCCGTGACCGATGTCCCGGCGCTTGGGCCCCCGCATGAAGCCCGCCTCCCCCACCGAGAACGGGGGGAAGTTGTAGTGGTGGAAGTAGCGCTTGGAGGTCTCGAGACCCAGGGTGTCCAGGCGCATCTCCTCACGCGTCGTGCCGAGCGCGACGACGCTCAGAGCCTGCGTCTGGCCGCGGGTGAACAGCGCGGAGCCGTGCGTACGGGGGCCCACGCCCACCTCGATCGAGATCGGCCGGATCTCCTCGGCGCTGCGGCCGTCGGGACGTTTCTTGTGCACCGCAATCCGCTCGCGGATGAGCGTCTTCTCCAGACTGTCGAACGCCTGCTGCGCCTTGGCCCGGGACTCGGCGAACGTCTCGGCCTCGGGGTCGCCCGAATACCGCTCGAGCACCTGCTCCTCGACCGTCTTCGACGCCTCCTGACGCTCCAGCTTGTCGACGACCTGGGTGGCGGCATCGAGCGCTGCGCCGTGCGAGGCCGTGATCTGCTCGTACAGGTCCGGGTCGACAGCGGGAACGACGACGGCCAGCTTCTCCTTGCCGACCTGCTCGGCCAGCTCGCGCTGCATGGCGCAGAGCTTCTTGATCTCCCCGTGGGCGATGTCGAGTGCATCGAGGATCTCCGCCTCGGGGATCTCGCTGGCCCCGGCCTCGACCATGAGGATCGCCTCCTCGGTGCCGGCCACGATCAGGTCGAGGTCCGCGTTGTCAGCCAGATCCTCCTCGCTGGGGTTGACCACGAAGTTGCCGTCGATCTTGCCGATCCGCACCGAGCCCACCGGCGTGGGCATCGGGATCTCCGAGATCATCAGCGCGGCCGACGCGCCGTTCATGGCCAGAATGTCGTACGGGTGGACGTGGTCCACCGAGATCGGCAGGGCCACGAGCTGGGTCTCATACCGCCAGCCCTTGGGAAACAGCGGACGGATCGGACGGTCGATCAGGCGCGCGGTCAGCGTCGCCTTCTCTCCCGCGCGTCCCTCACGCTTGAAAAAAGAGCCCGGGATCTTCC
Source organism: Solirubrobacteraceae bacterium (assembly GCA_035938755.1). Classification (GTDB taxonomy): domain Bacteria; phylum Actinomycetota; class Thermoleophilia; order Solirubrobacterales; family Solirubrobacteraceae; genus Palsa-465. The sequence continues at coordinate 5,146 of DASZGO010000033.1, forward strand.
CGGCCGCGTACATCCGCTCTTCGACATCTACGGTGAGCGGCAGAAAATCCACGTCGCGGAGATTTCCCGCGGTGGCGGTACAAAGGACCATCGTGTCGCCCGATCGGACGACGACGGCGCCAGAGGCCTGCTTGGCCAGCTTGCCCGTCTCGAACGAGATCTCCTGCCCCTCGATCTCTACGGAGACGCGGGTTACCCCTTCAGACATATTCAGTTCCCTTCCCAGCTTCACCGTTCGGTAGGCGAAGCGCTGTCATTTCTTATCTCTTAGTCCGAACACGCCTATCGTAGCGGTCGGTCGGGGGGGCGGCTTCTGGGGGTTGCATGAGCTGTCAGTCGCCGAGCCCGGCAAGTTCGTCGACCTGGATCTGGCCGGCGTACATTCGGCCCGCTGCGAACACGGTGGGCGTTGTTACCACCCCCGCCCTGACCCCCGACTGGAAATCGCGGCGCACGCGGTCGCGGATGGCCTCGTCCCGGCGGTCAGCCTCGAACCGCTCCAGGTCGAGTCCCAGCCGGCGCGCCCGCTCCCACAGGTGCGGATCCTCCAGCCGTCCCTGATCTGCGAACAGCAGGTCGTGCATCTCCCAGAACCGCCCCTGACTCGCCGCCGCCTCGGCCGCACAGGCCGCGGCCCAGGCCCGAGGGTGGCTGGAGGACACGGGAAAGTGGCGAAACACCCGCCGCAGCTCCCGCTCAGCCAGCCGCAGGTTGACCGCCGCGCAGTACGGGCACTCGAAGTCCGCGTACTCGATCACCACGAGCGCCCCGTCGGGGCCCCGCAGGTGGTCCTCGGCGCCCGGCTCCGGGACCGGCGCCGAGCCCAGTCCGGTCAAGCCGCCGCTGGCTCGAGTCCGTCGAAGATCAGGTTGGCGCCGGGAAGCTCGAGCGGCGATGGAGCCTGATAGCTCCACTTCACCACCGCGTCGGGGCCGATGATCACCAGCGCGCGCTGGGGGAATCCCAGCGGGTGGTAGACGCCGAACGCATGGCAGGTCGCGCCCTTGGGCTCGAAGTCCGAGAGCTGCTCGATGCTCACGCCCAGCTTCTCCCGGAACGCCGACTGCGAGTAGGTCGCGTCGCACGACACTCCATACAGCGTGGCGCCCTTGGCCTCGAGCTCGTCGAGCACCTCTTCGTAGAGGTTGAGCTGATCGGTGCACACGCGGCTGAACGCGAACGGATAGAACACCAACACCGTTGTCTGGTCTTCCAGGTTCGCCCGGGTGAACTCGCTGCCGTCCTCCCGGCGGAGAGTGAACTCCGGGGCCGGCGTGCCCGGCTGGATGATGTCCTCGGCCTCGGGCGCCGCGCTCACTTGCGCAGACCGAGCTCGCGGACCAGCGCGCGGTAGCGCTCGAGGTCGTCGCGCTGGAGGTAGTTGAGCAGCCGCCGCCGGTGACCCACCAGCATCAGCAATCCGCGCCGCGAATGGTGGTCCTTGCGATGGGCGCGCAGGTGCTCGGTGAGCTGGTTGATGCGCTCGGTGAGCAGCGCGATCTGGACCTCGGTCTTGCCGGTGTCTGAGTCATTGGCGCCGAATCGCTCGACCAGCTCGCGCTTCTTCTCCAGAGTCAGGCTCATGCGGCCGCTGAGGCTAGCAGCCCGACGGCCACTACCCGCACTGCTCGCGCGCTTGGCCCACGTCGCGGTGCATCTGCTCGACCAGGGCCTCCACCGAGTCGAATCGCCGCTCGCCCCGCAACCGGTTGAGGAACTCGACCCGGAGCCTGTGGCCGTAGAGATCGAGGTCACGGTCCAGCACGTAGGCCTCGACGAGGACGGCTCGTCCGGTCCCGAACGTGGGCCGGACGCCGACGTTGATCGCCGCGCACATGCCGTCGGCCCGCCCGACATACACGCCGTGGCCGGGATAGATCAGCTTCTCATCGGGCACCAGGTTGGCGGTGGGGAAGCCCAGCGTGTGGCCGCGCCGGTCGCCGGTCACCACGTCGCCGCGCATCTGAAACGGCGCGCCGAGCATCTTGGCCGCCACATCGACCTCGCCCGCGCTGACCAGCGCCCGGATGTGACTAGAGGACACGACCTCGCCGTCAACCTCGACCAGCGGCACCACGCGGGTGCCGAAGCGCCCGTCGGCGGCCAGAATCTCCGGGTCGCCGGCGGCGCGGTGGCCGAACCGGAAGTTCTCCCCCACCGACACGTGGGCCGCCTGCAGCCGGCCGACCAGCACGTCGTCGATGAACTCCTGCGGACTCTGCGCGGCGAAGCTCTCGTCGAACGGGATCACCACCAGCTCCTCCACGCCCAGCCCGGCGATCAGCTCGGCCTTGACCTCCAGACTGGTCAGCAGCCGCGGAGCCGCCTCCGGCCGGACCACCTGGAGCGGGTGGGGCTCGAACGTGAGCACCGTGTCGTTGCCGGCGATCACCTGACGGTGGCCCAGATGGACACCGTCGAACTCACCCACCGCGATCTGGCGCGGACGCGGTTCAGCGTCCAGGAGCTGGGTGATCCGCATGGGCGCGGAAATCTAGCCTCCGCAGGACGGGCGCAGCACGACCACCGGCCGAAGCAGCTCGCCCTCGGGCAGGGGCTCGGCCAGCCCGATCAGCCCGGAGGGGTCGGTCAGCCGCACCGGACCGTCGGCCGCCCCGGGCACCGGAACGCCGTGGCCGGCGCGCCGCGCCGTCTCCGGGTCCAGTTGCACCTCGGGTAGGAAGGCCAAGGCCCGATTCAGCTCCAGGGTCCGGTCCGGATCCGCCTTGCCCACCGCAAACGGTCCGATGCCCGTCCGCCGCAGCTGCTCGCAGTACGCGTCACCGAGCGCCGCTATCAGCGATCGGACGTAGGTGCCCGAGGAGCACTCGATGACGAACCCGCGGCGGGGGCCCTGGCGCCAGGTTTCCTCAAACCGGTACACCTCGACCTCCCGCTCGGCCAGCTCCACCTCCTGGCCGGCGCGGGCCAGCTGGTAGGCCCGGCGGCCAGACACCTTGACGGCCGAGTAGGCCGGCGGACGCTGGCGCAGCCGGCCGGTCGGTAGCTCCAGATCGCCGCTGGGAACCTCGCCGGTTTCCACGATCTCACCCTCCGGGTCGCCGGTGTTGGACACCGCGCCGAACCGGGCCACCACCGTGTAGCGCTTGGGCAGCGACACGAGATACCGCTGCACCCGGGTGGCCCGACCCACCAGGACCAGCAGCAAACCAGTGGCGAATGGGTCGAGCGTTCCCGCATGGCCTACCTTGACGCCCCGGGGCAGCCCCCGCCGCACTCCGGCCACCACGTCGTGTGATGTGACGCCCCGCGGCTTGTCGTACACGACGATCCCGCCGGGATCGGTGCTCGCTGGCCGGGCGGCGGGGAGGTTGCTGGTACTCAAGAGCGGCGTGGTAAGGGCTGGAGTGAGGCGAAGCGCAGCGGTCTGCCCGGGAGCTTAAGCTGCGGCAAGCTGCCGTGCGATCTCCTCGCGCAGGAAGTCGACCAGCTCCTCCTGCTCCATCGTGGTGCTGAAGCCGGCGGCTTGGCGGTGGCCGCCGCCACCCTGTGAGCGGGCGATCCGCGACACGTCGATGCGGGCGTCGTTGGCCCGCAGCGAAACCTTGCGCAGGCCCGGCTCGCCGTTCCCGCTGACTCGGGCCCGGATCAGCGCCGCCACGGCAGTCCCCTCGACGGCCCGTAGGTGGTCGATCACCCCTTCCGAGTAGCTCTCCTCGGCTCCGGCCTGCTCGAAGTCGCCGGCACTCAGCTCGGTTAGGGTGAGCCGGCCGTCGTCGTAGCGCTGGACCTTGGCCAGGCCGCGCGCCAGCAACGCCAGCTTGCCGTAGGGCACGCCCTCATAGACCCGCCGGTAGATGGCCTGCGGCTCGACGCCGGCTTCGATCAGGTCGGCCGCCATAAGGTGGGAGCGAGCCGTGGTGTTCTCGTACATGAAGCGGCCGGTATCGGTGATCAGACCGACGTACAGCGCTTCCGCGATCTGGCGCGAGGGCGAGACACCCAGGCGGCCCATCAGATCCCACACGATCTCCGCGGTGCACGAGGCCTCGGGGTCGACTAGGTTGACCGTGCCGAAGCGGGTGTTGTCGTGGTGGTGGTCGATGTTGACCAGGTGCATCCCCGGACGGCGGAACGCCTCGGCCGGATTGCGCTCCAGGTTGCCGCAGTCCAAGAACACCACGGTGCGCTCGTCCAGATCATCGGGCGGCTGGGTGACCACATCGTCCAGCGGCAGGAAGCGGTACTCGGGGGGCATCGGGAATTCGCGCTCGTCGATGAACTTCTGGCAGTCCTTGTCCAGGGCCAGCAGGATGTCGTTCATCGCCAGAAGCGATCCCAGCGCGTCGCCGTCAGGGTTCTCGTGGGTCGCCACGATGAGCTTGTCCGCCGACCGCAGCTCGTCGATCACCTGCTCGCGTACCGATCGCTGGCCGTTCTCAGTCATCGGGGTCGAGCCCTTCCTGGAGCAGCTGCGAGATCCGCATCCCCCGGTCCACCGAGTCGTCATATTCGAACGCCAGCGCAGGCGTGTGCTTCAGCGAGAGCTCGGCGGCCAGGCGGCTCTGGAGAAAGCCGTGGGCCGAGGCCAGGCCCTGCAGCGTGTCCTGGCGGGTCTGCGCGTCACCGAGCACGCTTACGTACACCCGGGCATGTTTTAGGTCTGGGCTCGTCTTTACTCCCGTCACGGTCACGAATCCGACGCGAGGGTCCTTTAAATCCTTGGTTATCGCGTCACTGAGGACTGAGCGCAGCGCCTCGTCGACGCGGCGCATCCGACCCGGCATCCTAGACCCCTCCTCGTGTCTGCGCCGATGAGCGATTTCTCATCCGGTTAGATCCTCGATCGAGACGACGATCCGCCGCACGCTCACGCCGTCAGGAAAGCGTGCCCCCAGCCACCGCTCGACTCCGTCCGCGGCCTTGGACAGGGTGCCGAGCGTGCCGCCGGTCAGCGCAGCCGTGATCCGCGCCCGTTGCCACAGGTCCTGATGGTCCACCTCGGCCACCGCCGCTCCCAGCCGACCGTGCAGCTGCGCCTTGAGCGATGACAGTTCGCGCCGCTTACTCTTGAGGCTGCCGGCCTCAGGAAAATGCAGGTCGATAACGAGCACGGCGACAAAGCCGCTCTCGGACATCGCCCGGGTCAGACCAGCTCGCGCTCGACCTGGCGGGTGGCGTAGGTCTCCAGGACGTCCCCCTCCTTAATGTCGGAGAAGTCCCGCAGCACGATCCCGCAGTCGAACCCGGCGGCCACCTCGCGCACGTCGTCGTTGAACCGGCGCAGGCTGGCGATCTGGCCCTCGTAGACCACGGTGCCATCCCGCACCAGCCGGACCTTGTCGCCCCGGGTGACCTTGCCGTCGACCACGTGGCAGCCGGCGATCGTTCCCACACGGGACGCGCGGAAGGTCTGCCGGACCTCCACGGTGCCCAGCGTCTCCTCCACCTCCTCGGGGGCCAGCATGCCCTGCATCGCGTCGCGCAGCTCCTCGATGGCTCGGTAGATCACCGAGTAGGTGCGGATCTCCACACCTTCGCGATCGGCCACGGCCCGGGCGTCACCCACCGGCCGCACGCCGAAGGCCAGGATGACTGCGTCGGAAGCGGCGGCCAGCATCACGTCCGATTCGGTCACCGCACCCACCGCCGAGCGGATCACGTTGACCGAGACCTCCTCTTGCGGCAGCTTGGCGATCTCGTCCTCGATGGCCTCCAGCGAGCCGGCCACGTCGGCCTTGAGCACCAAGTTGAGCTCCTGCACGCCGCTCTTGAAGATGTCTTCCAGGGAGACCTTCTTGCCCGCGCGACGGGCCAGCGCCTCGGTCTTGAGCCGCGTCTGCCGCTCGGAGGCCAGCTGGCGGGCCCGACGCTCGTTCTCCACCACGCGGACGTGCTCTCCGGCTTCCGGGACACCATCGAAGCCAAGGATCTCCACCGGCTCGCCCGGCCGCGCCTGATCCACCCGTTTGGCCAGGAAGTCGCTCATCGCCCGCACCCGGCCCCAATGGGCGCCGGCCGCCACAGCGTCCTGGACGTGCAGCGTGCCGCGGGAGATCAGCACCGTAACCACCGGACCGCGGCCGGGATCGAGTTTGGATTCGATCACGGTCCCGGACGCCGGGGCATCGGGATTGGCCTTGAGCTCCTCCACCTCGGCCATGACCTGGATCGTCTCCAGCAGATCGTCGAGGCCGTCCTGGGTGCGAGCCGAGACGTCCACGAACTCGGTGTCTCCGCCCCACTCGACCGGCTGCAGTCCGATCTGCGTCATCTCGGTGCGCACCCGCGCAGGGTCGGCACCTTCCTTGTCAATCTTGTTGACCGCGACCAGCATCGGCACCTGGGCGTCCTTGGCGTGATCAACCGCCTCCTGGGTCTGCGGCTTCACACCATCGTCGGCTGCCACCACGATCACCACGATGTCGGTGGCCTTGGCGCCGCGGGCTCGCATTGCGGTGAACGCCTCATGGCCCGGCGTGTCGAGGAAGGTGATCGTCTTCCCCTCGTGGTGTACCTGGTAGGCGCCGATGTGCTGCGTGATGCCGCCGGCCTCGCCGGCCGCCACCTCGGTCTGGCGGATGGCGTCCAGCAGCGAGGTCTTGCCGTGGTCTACGTGGCCCATGATCGTCACGACCGGCGGGCGCTCGACCAGCTCGTCGTCGGTGTCTTCGAACTCCTGCTCCGCGAGGTCCTCGTCCTCCTGGGCGTGGACGACCTCGACCTCCTTGCCGAGCTCAGTCGCCAGGACGTGGATGGCATCGTCGGTCAGGGTCTGGGTGAGCGTCTTCATCTCGCCCAGCGCCATCAGCTTCTTCATCACCTCGGGCACCGGCACATCGAGGTACTCGGCGACGTCCTTGACCGTCGAGCCCGAGTTCACGCGGACGATCGGCGTGGCCTCGGTAGGCGTCGCGGCGGGCCGCGACTCGGCGATCTCGTCGTAGACACCTCGCCGCCGCCGGCCGCGGCGCTGGCGCCGGGGCGGCTGGCTTGTCGGTGGACCGCCGCCAGCTCGGCGCGAAGCCTGCGAGTCAATGACCACGCGGCGCCGGCCTCCGGCCGAGCCGGGAGCCCGCTCGCCCTGTAGCGAGTCGCGGGTGGGACGCTGCTTGGGCTCTGGCCGCGCGGGAGCGTCCGGGGCCGGCTGGGGTGGATCGCCTGCCGCCGGCTGGGCTGCCGCTGGCCGCGGCGCGGAACCATCTACGGACTTCGGCGCTGCCTCGGGCCGCGACTGCGGAGCAGCCGTGGGCGCGGCGGCTGCAGGAGCCTCCGGTGCCGCGCTGTTGCCGCCGTTGGGCAGCACCTTCAGCGCCAGCGCCTCATCGACGTTGGAGGACGCGGCCTTGACCTCGTGGCCGGCCTCACGGAGGAGCGCAAGAAGCTCTTTCGCCGTGAGCCCTTGCTCCTTGGCGATCTGATGAACCCGCTTATTCATTAGCCCAGAGTCTAGGAACTACGGTCCGGGAGCCTCGCCGGCCGCGGACGGCGCGTCCCGTACCTCGGCTTGAGGCGGGGTCGGCGGGGACTCCGCCGAGTCCGTTTCCGCCATCGCCTGATGCGCCGGCAGTCCGCAGTACCGTGACCCGGGGAGCGCCGCGTTCGGACAACGGCGCCCGTTGGCCAGGATCGCCGCGCAGCGTCCTCCGGCGTCGTCCTGCTCGTAGGCGTGCTCGGCCTCTTCGGTCGCGAAGTCGCTCTCGGAGCGGATGTCGATCCGCCAGCCGGTGAGCCGCGCGGCCAGCCGGGCATTCTGGCCCTCACGGCCGATGGCCAGCGACAGCTGGTCGTCGGGCACGATCACGGTGGCCTGCTTGCCGGCGTCGTCCACCAGCACTTCCCGGACCCGGGCCGGCGACAGCGCCTTGGCCACGAATCGGGCAGGCTCGTCGTTGTAGGGGATGATGTCGATCTTCTCGCCCCGCAGCTCGGACACCACCATCCGCACGCGCGAGCCCCGCGGGCCCACACAGGCGCCGACCGGATCCACGCCGTCGACGTGCGATACGACGGCGATCTTGGAGCGGTAGCCGGGCTCGCGAGCCACGCCGGTGATTTCCACCAGCCCGTCGGCGATCTCGGGGACCTCCAGCTCAAACAGCTGCTTGATCAGCTCGGGGTCGCGACGTGACACGATGATGCTCGGGCCCTTGGTCGAGTTGGAGACGTCCTTGATCACGGCCTTGATGCGCTGGGAGTGGTCGTAGCGCTCGCCGTCCACCTGCTCTGACTTGGGCAGCAGCGCCTCGACGCGCTCCCGCAGCTGGACCAGCGTGTAGCGCGAGTCTGACTGTTGCACGATCCCGGTGATCAGCTCGCCCACCCGGTCGCGGTACTCCTCGAACATCATGTCCCGCTCGGCCTCGCGGATCCGCTGCAGGATTACCTGCTTGGCCGTCTGGGCGGCGATGCGGCCGAAGTCGTGGGGCGTGACGTCCTCGATCTCGATCTGGTCCTCGACCTCCTTGAGCTTCTCCATGTCCAGCTCCGGCTCGGGAGGGTCGCGCAGCTCGCCGGTCTCTGGGTCGACGGTTGGCTCCTGCTCGCCGGTTCCCTCGATCAGCAGCTGCTCCTCGAGCTCCGGCGGGATCTTCAGCTCCCACACCTTGAAGTCGCCGCTGTCGCGGTCCATCTCCACCTTGGCGTACTTGGCCGCACCGGGCGTCTTCTTGTACGCGGACAGCAGCGCGTCCTCGAGCGCCTCCATTAGCTTCTCGGATGAGATGTTTTTCTCGGCGGCCAGGCCGCGTACTGCTTCGACGATCTCTCTCGACATGGATTCCTACTCTCCGGGGACGAGGTTGGAACGGGCGATTTGCTCGTAGGGGATCGTCACCAGAGCGTCGCCCGCTGCGATGGTCACGTCGCACTCAGAGGCCCCGACCAGCTCGCCGGTCAGGCTCTTGTGGCCCTCACGAGCCTCTCGCAGCCGGACGCGTGCGTGCCGGCCCAGGTAGCGCGTGTAGTGCTGAGGCTTGGTGAGTGGCCGATCTTGCCCGGGCGAGGAGACCTCGATGGCAAACCGCTCCCGGTAGTCGGATAGGTGGGAGGAAACGCGTTCGCACAGTCCGAGCGTGACGCCATCGGGGTGGTCGATGAACAGTCTGAGCGTCGTTCCCGACACCTCGGCCAGCAGCAATTCCACCTGCGGCTCGCAGGTGCCGAGTCGGCTCTCGATCTCGGTCTGGAGTGCGGTGGCGCTCACTTTCTCCTCTCTCGTGTAACTCATAAAAAAAGCGGGCCAGCGCCCACTTCCGGGTACTACCACCGGGTAGCACCCGGCGCCAAGCTGTGTACCTCAGGGTAGCACCGTTTTTGCGCCACCAGAGCCCCTGCCCACCGGTCTGTGGACGGCCAAATCGCCGCTCCGCTAGGTCCCGCCCTGGGCGGCGGCAGCCCGGGCGCGAGCCCGGTCCCGGTACATGCGGTAGTCGCGGCGCCCGGGCTGCAGGCACGCGGCCAGGGCCAGCGGCTTGCGGGCTTCGGCGTGCCGGCCCAGCATCTGGAGCGAGCGGCCCAGACAGAACAGCGCATAGTCGTTGGTCGGCGCGCGCTCGGTCACCGCCTCGAACTCGGCGGCGGCTTGGTCATATTGCTGGGCGCCGAACAGGGCGCGGCCCAGCGCCTCCCGGACCGAGGTCTTGTCCGGCGCCAGGTCACGCGCCCGGGACAGCGGAACCGTGGCCTGATGGTGATGCCCGGCCTCCAGCAGCTGGGTGCCCCGGGTGAACAGCTCGTAGACGTCTTCCATGACCCGGAGTTTAGGCCGGGTCGGGGCGGCTCGGAGACCGTCGGCGGGGGGGCAGCGCCCACAGCGCCCGCAGCTTTCCGGGCAGTCCGAGGCCCGACGCCAGGTGCTCCCGGAGCGCGCGCCGCTGGGCGGTGGAGGGCATCCGCTGACCGCCGGCGAACCGGCTCAGGCGCAGCCGCTGAACGTAGGCCGCGGCGTCCGGCGACCCACGCAACCGGTGCTCGAGCTCGGCCAGCGTCACGCCCGCCGGCAACGGGCGTCCGCTTCGAGCGAACGCGCGGTCGACCTCGACCACGGCGGCGTCGCCGCCGGTTAGTGGACGCGTCAGCAGCATCCAGAGCGCGGCCAGGGCCAGTGCCACCGCGAACAGCGCGCCAGCCAGCACGCTGCCCCCGCGTCCCGTCGCTGCCGCTGGCCGGGTGACGCCCAAAGGGTGGTCCGGGTTTACCGGAGGCGGTGGCGTGGCGTGTGGCCGGACGCGGCTCGGCCGGGCCGGAGGAGGGGCCTTGGACGGCGTCAGGCTGGGCAGACTCGTAGCCACGTTCTGCAACGCGGGGTCGGCGCCCGGTGTCGGATCGAACCTGACCCACCCGTAGTGCGGGAACCAGGCCTCGACCCAGGCGTGGGCGTCCGTGTCCGACACCACCCAGCTGTGATTCGCGCTGTTGTACGTGCCCGGGGTGAAGCCGGCGGCGACGCGCGCCGGCACGCCGCCCATCCGCAGCAGCAGCGCCATCGCGCCGGCGAACTGCTGGCAGTAACCCTTCTTGTCGACGAACAAGAAGCTCTCGAGTGGATAGGTGCGGCTCGGCGGGTTTTCGTTGTACGTGAAGCCGTGGCGCAGGTAGGCCAGCACGTTCTGGACGTATTCGTAGGGTGTCTGGGCCTGGGCGGCGAGATGCTGGGCCAGCGAGAAGACGCGGGCGTACGGCGATGCGGCGACCGCTCCTTGACCGGCAACGGTCTGTGAGCCGGACGCCTCCAGCGGCTCCTGTCCCGAGCCAAACGCGCCGAACACCACCTCGGCCGAGCCGGGGTGCAGTTGCAGCATCCGGTACCCCGCCGGCAGGCCGGAGTAGTCCGTGCCGGCGGCGGCGAGCTCGGCCGGATTCGGATGCGGCGAGTAGACCACGGCCTGGTAGCTGTCGCCCGGCCGCAGCGCGCTGGTCGAGGTCCAGGTCCCGGGCGACGCGCCGGGGACCACCGGTTTGGGCAGATGACTGAGGACGAACACCGTCCCGGCCCCGACCAGGTCGGTGGTCGTCATGTTGCGGATCCGCACCCCGATCGGCTCCGACCAGCGCGCGAACGCCGACGAGCTGGGCGGGGGTACCTGCTGGGCCCCGGGAATCACGCCCTGGGTCCAGGCGGTGCCGTCGAACGCGTCGAGATTCTGGGCCTTCCAGTAGTCGCCGCGCGCCGCGGTGACCTGGAGCACCGGCTTGCCGTTGCGTGGCCAGTTGATCGGCCCGTAGCGCTGGGACCAGTCAAAGCTCTCGGCGCCAGCTCCCGGGGTCAGGCTGTTGGTCAAGCCCTGGTAGTCCAGCCAAGGCCGGTCGGCCCGGAGCGCCGGGGCCAGCGCCAGCGCCGCCCCGGCCGCCACGGCGCACAGGACGATGACCGCCGCGACGCGCTCCCGCCGTACCCGCTCGCCCCACAGGAACACCGAGAGCAGCGCGAACAGCGCCAGGCCCTCGAGGTAGGGAAACCTCGAGTGGTTCAGCGTGGCCGGAATAGCCACCAGGGCCACCAGTGGCAGGGCGGCCACGGCCCGCCTCAGCGCGCCCAGGTGGGGCGGAGCGAAGGCCATCACGATCGCGCCGTCGAGCAGCAGGACCGCCGCGCCCAGCGTGATCACGATCAGCACCCACTGACTCGACCCCAGGTACGGGACCAGGACGCCGGGCAGGTCTGCCACCCCGTTGCCGATCCACTGCCCGGTCACCGACACGCGCAGGTGCGTGATCCAGGACAGCGGAATCCCGCCCACGGCCAACGCGGCCAGCGCAGCCAGGACCGCCAGCAGGACGGTCAGGAGCCGGCTCCGCCGGGCCACCGCCGGACCCAGCCCGGCCACCGCCAGCGCCAGCACGAGCAAGCCGAGCACGCGTCCGTTTCCCTGACCCGGGGTCAGCGTGGCCCAGCGCAGCGCCCCGTAGAGACCCAGCGCGGCAAACGCCGCCATGCGCAGCAGCGGGCGGTCGCGCTCGACGTTCACGCGGCCGCCCGGGCTCGCTGGTGCGCTACCCACACCCCCTGGCAGCCGGCGACCGAAAAGCGCACGGCGCCGGGTGCCGCGGCGACCAGCTCCCGCGGCAGGACGAGCACGAAGGGCTGCCGGCCCTGCCGGGCCGGGGGCAGGATCAGCGTCTCGCCTGGCGCCCGGGCGGCCACATAGAAGATCGGTCCCCGGAGCCTGGGCAGAGCCGGCGCCGCAGTGTCTCCCGCGTCCTCCACCAGGGCCAGGCGGACGTGGGCCTCCGCCCAGGCGGCCAAGTCTCGACCCACCCGCAAGGGCCGCCGGTCGCCCGGGAGCACGAGCTCACATCCCTCGCGCCGAGCCAGCTCACGCACCAGCGAGGCTGCCGCGCGCACCGCGGCGTCCAGCCGGTCCCGGCGCCCGTCCGAGCGCGGGTCGAGCACGACCGCCGGCAGTGCCCCGGCGTCGGCCCGCAGCCGGCGCTCCAGCAGCCCGGCCCCGCGGGCCAGCGCCGGCCAGTGAATCCGCGACGCGGGAGTTCCCGGAACGTAGTCCCGCAGGCCATCGACCTCGCTCGCCCCCCACGGATCGTCGGCCGACCGCCGCACGGTGTCACCGCTGCTCCCGCCTCGGTGGGCGAGCCAGCCCACTGGGTCGGTCTGCGGGAGCACCAGCACCTCATCGGAACCGCCGGAGCCGGTTCGCGTCATCTCGACCAGGCCCAGGGGATCGCCGATCCGCAGCCGCGGCGGATCCAGCTGGGCTCGGCCCCGCCGGTCGAAGGAGACGATCAGCCGGATCTCCCGATCGCCCCCTACGTCTATGGGACCGCCCACCGGGTCGATCACCTCGGCACCGGGCGACCACAACCAGCCGCGGCGCAGCCTCAGACTGATCTCCAGCGGTTGACCCTCGACCACCCGACGCGCACCCAGGGTCCGGACCACGTCCGCCCGGCGCATGGCCATCCAGGCCCAGACCGGGGCGAGCGTCCCCACCATTACGAATGCCACTCCGGGTACGAGCAGCACGGCGGCGTTGAACGCCCGGGCGGCCAGAATCAGCAGCGCGCCTCCGGCCACCGTGGCCGCCACCCGCCTGGCTCCCGCGCGCCCGCCCCCCGCGCTCACAACGCCCTCACCGCCGAGACGGCGTCTGCGATCACCTCGCGCGCGGCGTCGGGGGCGGTGCCCGGGGCGGCGGGGCCCAATACCAGGCGGTGCGCCAGTACCGCCGGGGCCAGGTCCTGCACGTCGTCGGGCAGCGCGTGATCGCGCCCGGACATCATCGCCCGGGCCTTCGCCGCGCGCAGCAGCATCAACCCGGCTCGCGGGCTGGCCCCCAGGTCGACGCGCGGGTCTTGTCGGGTGCGCCACAGCAGCTGGACCACATAGTCGCGCAGCGGGTCGGCCACATAGATCCGCGCCGCGGCGTCCTGAGCGGCCAGCACCTCGGCCGCGGTGGCCACGTGACGCAGTGACAGCACCCGGTCGCCGGCCTCGTGATCGGCCAGCATCCCGGCTTCGGCGGCCGGGCTGGGATAGCCCATCGAGATCTTGACCATGAAGCGGTCGACCTGCGCCTCGGGCAGCGGATAGGTGCCCTCGTACTCGATCGGGTTCTGGGTGGCCAGCACCAGGAACGGGCGGGCCAGCTCGTGGGTGTGCACGTCGACCGTCACCCGGCGCTCCTGCATGCACTCGAGCAGGCCGGATTGGGTTTTCGGGGACGCGCGGTTGATCTCATCCACCAGGACGACGTTGGCGAACACCGGGCCGGGCCGGAACTCGAAGCGCTGCTCGCGCTGGTCGTAGACGTTGGTCCCGATGACGTCGGCCGGGAGTAGATCGGAGGTGCACTGAACCCGCGCGAATTGGCAGTCGATCGACCGCGCCAGTGCCCGGGCCAGGGCCGTCTTGCCTACTCCCGGGTAGTCCTCGAGCAGAGCATGGCCCTCGGCCACCAGCGCCACCATCAGGTGCTCGAGCGTCTGGTCACGGACCTGCACCGCCCGTGACACGTTCTCCGCGATCCGTCTCAGGATCGCCGAGAACGCCTCACATTCGTGCGCCGCGACTGGCGCTGGCTGGGGCGCCTCCACCGGATCCCTCCTTCCGCTCTCCCTGCCAGATCCGGTCCACCTCGTCCAGTACCTCACCGGCTACCAGCTCCTTGGCTGCGCGCGGCACCCGGCGTTGGCGGTCTGCGGTGACGATCACGACCTCGTTCTCGCCGGCGTCGAATCCGATGTCGGCTCGGGAGATGTCGTTCACTATGACCGCGTCCAGCCCTTTTCCTTCCAGCTTGCGCCGCCCGTACTCCACGGCACCCTCGCCATGCTCAGCCGCGAAGCCGACCAGCACCTGGCCGGCCCGGCGCTCGGCGCTCAATGTGGCCAGCACGTCGTCGGTGGCCGCGAGCTCTATCGGCTCGGGAGGGCCGCCGTCCTTCTTGAGCTTGACCTCCGCGGGGTGCGCAGGGCGGAAATCGGCGACCGCGGCGGCCATGAGCAAGACGTCGGCGGCGGGGAACTCCCGGCGGCACACCTCCAGTAGCTCTTCTGCAGTCTGAACCTCGAGGGTGTGGACGCCGGCCGGCGGATCGACCGCCAGATTGGCGGCCACCAGCGTGACCTGGGCTCCGCGCGCGGCGGCCCGGGCGGCCAGGGCAACCCCCATCCGACCGGAGGAGCGGTTGCCGATATAGCGCACGCTGTCGATCGGCTCGCGAGTGCCGCCGGCCGTGACCA
>DASZGO010000034.1:0-37537 GCA_035938755.1 Solirubrobacteraceae bacterium
GCTGGATGCACCGCCTCGAAGACAGCTGGTCGGACTAGGCGTTCTCCGGCCGGCGGCTACTCAGCCGACCGCAACACAGCCACGGCGGTGCGAGCCAGGATCTTGAAGTCAAGCGCCAGGCCCCAGTTCTCGATGTAGTAGTTGTCCCACGCGATCCTTTCCTCGAGCTCGGTTTTGCCGCGTAGCCCGTTCACCTGCGCCCAGCCGGTGATCCCGGACTTGACGCGGTGCCGGTCGTTATAGCGCTCGAACTCAAAGTCGAAGCGCTCGACGAACTCGGGACGCTCGGGCCGCGGGCCGACCAGGCTCATCTCGCCGCGCAGCACGTTCCACAGCTGGGGCAGCTCGTCCAGCGAGCTGCGGCGCAGGAGCTTGCCCACTGCGGTCCGGCGGTCCTCGCCCTCGATGCCGCCAGGGGCAAATCCCCACACCGGTCCCGCCCAGGATTGAGGTTCGGCACGGCGCATGCTGCGAAACTTGAGCAGCTCAAACATCTTCCCGTCGCGCCCGCTCCGCTGCTGGCGGAACAGCACCGGTCCGGGCGACGTCAGCTTCACGGCACCGGCGATTACGGCCAGGAGCGGCGAGAGCAGGAGCAGGCCCAGCGCGGCCACCGTGCGGTCGATCACGTGCTTGAGGGCGAACTCCCAGCTGCGCGGATTGGTGGCCCGCGTGACGTAGAGGGGGAGCGGACCCACCGACTCGCTGGTCAGGCGGTCGTTGATCGACTCGAACAGCCGAGGCACCAGCGAAACGTCGACGCCGAGAGCCGTGCATCGGCGGATGATCGGGATTAGATCGTGATCGCGCTCGCGGGCGAACGATATGACGACGTGCGTGGCGCCCGTGCGCCGGACGACGTCGTCGAGCTCGTCGGGAGCGCCGAGCACCGGCAGATCGCTGCGACGTCCCCGCGCGAAGTCGCTCGATGGGTCGGAGTCGAGGAAGCCGAGCGGGCAAAGGCCGTAGCCTGGCCGTCCGGCCAGGCGCTCCGCGACACGGTCACCGACCTTCCCCGCGCCCAAGATCAGCGTGGGAATGCTCACGACGCCTGTGACCCGCAGGAGATGGCGCAGGCCCAGCAGCCCGGCCCGGGTGCCGACCACGCTGAGGCTAGCGAAGATCCATAGATGAACAGCCGCCAGCTCGGGCAACGGATGCCCGGCAAGGTAGATGTCGCCGGTCGCGACGGTTATGGCGGCGATGGCCACTCCGCTGATCACGGTCATCGTGCCCTCCAGCGGCCTAGGAGAGATCCGCCGGCGATACATGCCGCGGAACCAGAAGATCACCATCACGAGCGGGACCAGCGGCAGCATCCGCATGGCGGTGGTCGGATGCAGGCGGGAGGTCGCCGCTACCGCGGCCGCCAGCGCCAGGATGTCGCCCTCGACCCGTATCCACGGCCAGCCGGCTCCGTCGAGCAGCCAGGTCAGCCTGGCTGAGCGAGGGCCTGCGCGCCGCGGCACGACCGTGGCCCGGGAGGGAACAACCCGCAGCGGCGGATTGAGAGGCGCCGGAGCCGTGGGCAGCGCGCTCGACGTCGCCACGGTGAAGGCGCTCGCGGCCAGCGCAGATTTGGAGAGGGCGCTGGCGGGGACCCGAGAAGCCAACTGCCCGTTCGGACCGATCTCGATCGAACCCACGTCTGGATCGCCTCGGTGTGCTGGTAGTTCCACGCGCTCGCCGCTAGGGCTGCCCCAACTGGTCATGGATACATAAGGCTTCTGCGCCACTCGCCAATATTGAGCAAGCCCGGGTAGCCCGCCCGGGGAGCGATTTCACCCAAGGTGGTGTATTGCGTGCCCATACGTGTCCCGCCGCGTGAAGAATCTGGTCAAGGCTCCGACGAGGTGCCGAGATCCGGCGCGGAGGTGGTCGCGAACGAAAAGGTGTTGTCGGCCAGGCGGCTGCGCCGGTCGGGAATGGGGCGGGACGGGTCGGGAAACATTCCCTGCACATCCAGGAATTTCCCCGATGCTCTGGTAACCTCAATCAGGCGACCCGTAGGCAATACGGAGGCGGTACAAAGGGGCATGAAGCCAATTTCTCCCACGAGGCGGGCTGGATGACTACCACCACGGACCGGATTTCAGGTCTGCGCGTGGGTGAGGCAGAGACCCCGTGCTCCGATTGCGAGGACGGGTCTGCACCGCAGGCCGGCTCCGCGGACGGAACGCTGTGGATGGGGTCGGCGGCAGCCCCGCTGCAGATCGATTACCGGCCACGGCAGCCGGTGGGCCTGTCGCCTCTACCCCAGCCCGATAGCAGCGTGGCCGGCGTAATCCCTGGGCCGGGCGATGTCACGGCGGTCCTGGATCCGCGCGGCGTCGTGGTGTCGATCTCGCCCAGCTGCGTGTCGCTACTCGGCTTCGAGCGTGAGGAGCTGGTGGGGATCGCCGCTGAGGAGCTGGCGCACCCCGAGGATCGTACGTCGCTCGCCCAGTCCACCCGCGCGTTCGCCCGCGGCCTGACGGACCACCTTCACTCCGTTCAGCGGCTTCGCCACAAGCAGCTGGGGTACACACTAGTCGAGACCTCCCTGCGGTCAACCGCCCCAACGCGCGGGCAGCGGCCGGCGGGCGCGGTGGCGCTGATCCGCGCGCCCCAGGGCCTCTCAGTGCAGACTGAGCGCCCCACCGTCTCGATGGCCCCGACGGCGATCGGCACCGCCTACGCCTGGGTCATGCACGGCTCCCGCCGGGCGGTGATCGCCTCCGCGGATCCGGTCTTCGCCTCTCTGCTTCAGACCACCACGGCCGGGCTGGTAGGACATCAGATCGAGCAGCTGACCGACCCCAGCGACCCTCACATCGGGGTGGCGCGGTTCCTGGCTCTGCTCGAGGGATCTGGCACCACTTACCAAGTGGAGCGTGTGCTGGGCGATGGCCGCAGCGTCGTGGAGCTGACGGTGTCGCTGCTGCCGCTGCTGGACAAGCCTGGGCACATGGCTGTGATCCAAGCTCGCGACGTGTCTCGCCAGCGGGAGATCGAACGCGCGGTCCAGAACTCGGTGAGCGAGCTACGGCGATCCAACCGCGAGCTGGAAGCGTTCGCCTCGGTGGCGGCCCACGACCTGGCCGCGCCCCTGCGAGTCGTGGTCGGCTACGCGGAGATGCTGGCCAAGCAGGGCGAGCACGTGAACCCGCAGATCGCCGAGCTTTTGGGCAAGGTGGCCAGCACCAGCCGACGCATGCAAGCGCAGGTGGACGGGCTGATGACCCTGGCCCGCATTGAGAGCGAGGAGCTGACCACCGGGCGCCATGACATCCGGATGCTGGTGGAGGAGGCGCTGGAAGCGCTCCAGGATGACGTGGTCGGCACGGGAGCCCGCATCCGGGTCGGCGCCTTGCCGGTGGTCACCTGCAATGCCACCGGGATCGTCCAGGTACTCCAGAATCTGGCATCCAACGCGATCAAGTACGGGGGCGAGAAGCCGCTCGTTGAGGTCGAGTCCACCCGCGAGCCCGATTGCTGGCGCTTCACCGTTGCAGACCGCGGGATTGGGCTGTCCGACTGCGAAGGGCGGGATCTATTCGAGCTGTTCGAGCGGGGGGGCGACCGATCCAGCGCCGCTGGCGCCGGCATCGGGCTGGCGGTGTGCAAGCGCATCGTCGAGCGCCACCGAGGCAGGATCTGGTGCCACGAGCGTGAGGGCGGTGGCGCCGAGTTCCACTTCACGCTCGTCGATCCCAGCCCGGCTGCCGATCCTTTCGCCCAGAGAGCTCGTCAGGGTTCCGCCACCGGCCTGTGAACGACGAGATCCGCGAACAGCCGGGTGCCGCGGGCGATCGTGACGGGCCACACCCAGGTGGCGAGGCCGCCGGTGGACGCATCCGGGCCATCGTGGTCGACGATGACCCGATGGTGCGCCGGGCGCTGCGCGATGCTCTCCAGAAGTCGGGAGTGACCGTGATCGCCGAGGCGCGGGACGGCCGGGAGGGGGTAGAGCTCACCTGGCACTACAGCCCCGACGTCGTGGTCCTCGATGTATTCATGCCCGGCCTGGACGGCGTCGCGGCGATGCACCGGATCCACGAGCGTCTGCCCCAGACCTGCTGCATCATGCTGTCGGTCTCTTCCGATCCCGAGTTGGGTGTGATGGCGCTGCGCTCCGGCGCAGCGGGTTTCCTGACCAAGGGTCAGGTGAGCCCCTCCGCCCTGGCGTCGATCCTCGACGGAGCGTTGAAGGGCGAAGTCGCAGGGTCACGAACGCTGATGGCTGAGGTGGTGGCCGAGCTTCGGCGGCTGCCTCAGTCGGGAATCGGGATGCGGCCCGTGCGCAGCGTGCTCACCCCCCGCGAGTGGGAGGTGCTTGATTTCATGTCCCTGGGCAAGAGCACGCATGAAATTGCCGACGAGTTGGTGCTGTCCAGCGAGACCGTGCGCAGTCACATCAAGAACCTGATGCGCAAGCTGGGCGCCAAGTCCCGCGCCGAGGCGATCGAGCTGGGTGCGCGCGAGCGCCGCCCGACCGAGATCAACCGCGACCAATCAGGTACGGGCGACTAGAACTAGGTACGGGCGACTAGAACTTGATCGCCTCTGCGGGTAGCTCGACGCCGGGGAACAGCTTGGCACCGGCGGCGAGGACGTTTCCGGAGCCGATCCGCACCCCCTCGCCCAGCATCACGCCGCCGTCGATCTGGCAGTTGTCGCCTACGTGGACACCGGACGCGATGATCGCCGAGCGGATCAGCGTTCCGCGCCCAATCCGGGTTCCATCGAGGATCACCGAGCTCTCGATGTGGGCACCCGCTCCCACCGTCACGTCTGACCCCAGCACAACGCGGCCGCCTACGATCGCCGCATCCCCGATGTCGCTGCCCGGGCCGACCAGCGCCGGCGCCACCAGTCTGCCGTTCACGCACGCGCCGTCGGACAGAGTACGGCCGGCAGACTCCAGGCGCCGCCCAACGTCCGTGGCTACGTTCCCCTCCAGGATGTCGAAGGTCCCCTGAAGGTAGCGCTGGGGAGTACCGATGTCCTGCCAGTAGCCGTCGGCGACGAACCCGTACAGGCCGCGGCCGACCAGGGTGGGAAAGACGTCCCGCTCGATCGAGATGCTGGTGCCGGGAGGCGCCATCTCCCCGAGGATCGAGCGCTCGAGGATGTACGCCCCAGCGTTGACCAAGTTGGTGTCGATCTCGTCCGGGCTGGGCTTCTCCAGGAAATCACTCACCGACAGGTCGGGGGCGCGGCGCACGAGCCCGTAGGCCGAGGGATCGTCGACGCCGATCAGCGCGATCGTCGCTCGGGCCCCGGTCCTCTCGTGCTGGGCCAGCTGGGCCGAGAGATCGATGTCGGTGAGGACGTCGCCGTTGAGCATGAAGAAGCGCTGGTCCAGCAACTCGCCGGCCAACCGCAGCGCGCCTCCAGTGCCCAGCGGAGCGGGCTCCTCAACGTAGCGCAACCTTACTCCCAGGCCTGCGCCGTCGCCCAGCACTCGGCGGATCCTGTCGGCCAGGAAGCCGCAGGACAGAACGACGTCGTCGACCCCGTGCCGGCGCAACCACCCGATCATGAATGTGATGAACGGTTGCCCGGCCAGCGGGACCACCGGCTTGGGGACGGTAGAGGTGAGCGGCCGCAGCCGCGTCCCCTCGCCTCCGACCAGGATCAGCGCCTGCATGACACCTCTGGAGACGGCCAGGGGTCCTCACTCCGAAGCTCGGGAGCCGTACGGAGGTCTCGCGCCCGCGGGGAAATCCCGCTCGGCCAACGAGAGCCGGTCAAGGAGCGTGATGTAGAAATCGTCGGCAACCAGGTGTGAGAACGGGGCAAGTCCCGCACCGCGGCTGGGTCCACCAGAACCCGCTCTGAAGCACCGTACGACGCCAGCCGCATCCTCCCCTTCAAGGAGGTGTCCACTCGGAAGCGCGACTATATCCACGCGGCGGCCACCTCACAAGCTCGTCCAGTCGTCCTCCACGCTTGGGTATCCAGACGGACCCTTGCCGCTGAACGTATCGGCACCTAGGGGTCAATCGTCAACATTTCCCACCCTAGTTGGGTGAGGATCTCCCCTCACTCAGGTCATCGCGGGCGGGAACCTTCCTGCTGATGAACATGACGGACAATCTGATCGCGGATCTAGAGCAGCTGGTGGCGCGGGCCCCGGCTGCGCTGTACGTCGCCGAACCGGGGGTTGAGGGCCGGCGGCTCTACGTGTCCGATCACATCGAGGTCATCTCAGGCCATCCGGCGCGGAGCTGGACCGCCAGCCCGACACTGTGGCGGGACGTCATCCATGGCGAAGATCTCGCCGGCCGTTTGTCGGACGAGGCGTACTGGGCAACTTGCGAGCCGGACGGACGGGTGGTGTCGAGCGAGTATCGGCTCATCCGCCACGATCGCGAGACGGCCTGGGTCCGCGACGTGGCCCGGCTCACCGCGCTAGAGGGCAGACCCGTGTGGATCGGCGTCCTCCACGACATCTCCGAGAGCCGCGGCGTGCTGGCGGCCGCGGCGGACGGCGAGGCACACTACCGCTCGCTGGCCGACTGGTGCCCGGACGCCCTGCTCCAGCTCGACTTGGACGGCAGGATCGTCTATGCCTCGCCGGCCACGACGGGGATCACGCCCGGACTCTTCGGCTTCCACTCCGGCCAGAGCTGGCTCGGCCTGGTGCACCCCAAGGATCGCGAGCCGGCCCAACTCTTCGCCCAATCGCTCCTGGCCGGGCAGGGCCCATCGCGGCTGCGCTTTCGCACCGCGAGCGCCCGCAGGGAGGGCGAGTGGCTGGAGGCCACCGGCCAGCTCATGAGATCCGATGCGCATATCCCCTTGGGAATCGCGCTGAGCGTCCGTCGCTCGAGCTGAACCGCGCAACCGGCTCCGACGTCGGGGCTGCGGATTATCAGTACCGGACCGGCGACTGCGTCCGGATTCCCGGGTAGGGCAGCTCGCCGCCCGCTAGGATGGCCCGGGGCACCGCGTCGGCGTAGTAGGCCGCCTCGGCCGTGAGTTGGGCCTCGTGCAGGTCCGGCACCAAGCTGGGAGGACGGCGTGTGAGATTGTGGGCGTCGGAGGCGATGTTATGCACCAGCCCATCACGTAACAGCCGCAGGGCAAAACGCTGCACCGTGCGGCCGAACCGCCCGATCAGTGCACCCGAAGTGATCGAGCTGAGCATACCCGTGCGTAGGAAGCTCTCCAGCACCTTGGGATCGCGGACGAACGCGGGGCAGCGCTCGACGTGGGCCAGAACGATTCCGTGAGTGCGCTCGTGGAGCGAGTGCAGGATCCGGTCGAACCCAGCCACGAGGGGAGAGGAGGGGCATTCGATCAGCAGCCAGGGGCCATGTCCTAGGTGATACCCGAGCAGCTGCTCCTCGCTCATCAGGGCCGCCGAGGTGAGCGCCACCTCGGCCCCGGCCACGATCTCGAGCGCGATTCCCTCCCGCTCCAACAGGCCCGACAGCCGGGATGCCGCCGCCGCGATCACCGGCGGGGTGTTCAGCGGCCAGTCCGGGCTGACGTGGGGGGTGGCGACGATCGTCGTGGTTCCAGCCCTAGCGGCGGCCCGGCACAGCGCGATGCTGTCGGCCAGCGACCGCGGGCCGTCGTCGAGGCCCGGCAGTACGTGGCAGTGCAGGTCGATCATCCGAGCGTTAAGGCAGGCGAGCGGACGGGTTCAGAGCGCCGGTGCGCAGGCTCACCGACGTGTGGACGATTTACCCGCCCGAGCGTAGCGAACGCGTCCGCCCACAGGATGACGTAGTGCTGCACACACCAATCTCGCCGCGCCGCGCCCGATGGCTCGTTTTTGCAACGTCTCGCCCAGCTCGTTACGGCAGCGGCGGAGGACCGTGCATCGATCAAAACGCTCAGGATGCGCGGCGGCCCGGTGACCGTAGGATGGGTCATCGGGTCACGCATGGGCACGGCGCAGCCCTAGGGTGTTGAGGAAACCAACCCACGCGCCGTGAGAACCATGCCGAGAATCGGGGCGGTCGACTACGTTCGTGCATGCGCCATCGCCAGATTCTGGACATATTGCCCCACCCTCAGCGTGATCTCCCTGAACCTCGGCGGAGGAAAGGCCGGCGAGACGACCTACTCCTTCGACCAGGTACGGACGAGGCTGCCCCACCCCGGGCATCCCGGCTCTCTGGCGCGCCGATGCAGGCGGGCAAGCAGGTTCTGACGGTCAAATGACCCTACCGGGACCCGGAGAGCCACATGTCTGACATTCGCGCCGCCCTGGCTCAACTCGATCGCCGCCTGAGCGATCTCAGGCGGGAGATCGCCAGCATCGCCAGCGAGCCGGAGGCCACCGGCGCTCCGGTCTCGGCTGCACCCGAAGAACGGCCAGTAACCGGCCGGCCCGCCCCGCCGGCCTGGACGCCATCCGCGCAAACACCGGGAACAATCCCGCGCGCGTCGCACGCGGAGGACGACCTCCCCGCCTCGATCCCGGCCTTCGTCCCGCCGCCTCCGCCGCGCTACGAGGCACCCCCGGTGTCCGAGCCACTGGTGGGGATGGCCGCCCAGGACCCGCGCCCCCCTGAGCCTCAGGGTCCCAGTTCCGCAACGGCGGCCAGCCAGCGGCTCGGGCCCGCGCCCGGGCCAGCTGCGCCAGACGTCGGGCTGGCGATGACTGGGAGCAACAAGTCCCATGAGATCGTGGGCCGGGCCGAAGCCGAGGCCGCGCGGCTTCTCGCTCAAGCACACGAGCGTCTCGACGAGCTGGAGGCGCAGATCGAGCAGCTGCTGGGCGTCCGGGACCGGCTGTTACTGTCGGCCCGCGACCTCGTGGAGCAATACGAGGAGGAGTTGTCGCGGCTGGAGCTCCGCTATCCGAGCGGCTCTGCCACGGCCGAGCTGGCGGAACCGCTGTCCGCCCTGGCTGCGGCGCGCCAGCCCCGCCCACCCAGCGGCCCCGCGCAGCGCCCGGCCGAGCCGCTGGCAGCGTCGGCCTACCCCGCTGGCGTTCCTCCCCCGGCTGGCCACACCCGCCCCGCGACGGCCTCCGCGCAGATGCCCCCAGCCCCCGGCCCGGAGCCCTCGCCAGCACCGCGGCCAGCGCAGTTCGAGGGGATCGTGACGGTGATCGTGCCGTGGGTCAGCCGGGTGCAGACCATCCAGGTCATGAAAGACTCGCTCTCCCGGGTCAAAGGGGCGCAGCTGGCCTACGTGCGCGGCTACCACCAGGGAGAGGTCCGGTTCGAGCTCGAGCTGGGCGAGGCCGTGGACCTAATCGGCGAGCTGAATCGGGTGTTGCCGTACGCGTTCGCAATCGAATCGGCGCGGCAGGATGAGATCGTGATCCGCCTCGAGCGAGCCGAGGGATCCGGAGGTGGGAGTGTTGACTGATCCGGCGCTCGGAGTCAAAGGGTGACTGAGATGCGCGACACCGAGATCCATGCGCTGTCGCTGGCCATGCAGAGCGGTGTTCCCTACGTCGGCCTGCGCGACGTGGCTCCCGACCCCAACCTGATGCTGTACGTGCCGGCGTCGGTGGCGCGCGCCGCCGAGGTGGTGCCGCTGTCGCTTGACGAGAACCGGCTCCAGCTGGCCTGCGCCACGTTGGAGGGTGACCTAACGCCGATCCAGGCAAGGTTCCCCCGGCTCGAGCTGGAGCTGTGCATCTCCCCGGCGGACGAGATCCGTGACCTCCTGGCGCGCATGCGGGGCCGCGAGTCATGAGCATCAGCACGCCCGCCAGCATCGACTTCTACCGGCGCCTGGCCCAGCACGCCGGCGTGGCGTTCGTCACACTCGAGCTCACTCGTGGTGCCGAGGACACGTACCACGCCGTGGAGCCGGCGGCCGCCGGCTTGCTCTCGGTCGAGGTGTGCCGGCAGTTCGGCATCCTCCCGATCGCTTTGCACGAGGGGATGGTTACGATCGCCTCCTCGGAGCCGGTGCAGTACATGGCCTACGACGTTGCCGCCGCGCTCACGGGCCGCGCCGTGAACTTTGTGATTGCACCGGCGGACCAGCTGGAGCGGGCGGCCGACGCCGCGCTCGCCGAAAAGCTTCGCCGGGAGCGTCCCACCGGCGGCGTGCGCAACGCCCGGGCGAGGACCCAGGCCGCGCTCGGCGAGCTGGTGGGGGCGCCGCTACGGCTCGGCGACCTCCTGGTCGCCCGAGGGTTCGCAACCGCGGACCAGGTCGAGACGGCGCTGGCCGAGCAGCGAGCTACCGGTGAGCGCATCGGACGCATCTTCGTGCAACGTGGCATCGTCGACGAGTGGACGATGACCGAGGCCCTCGCCCAGCAGCGGGAGATGCCGATTGTGGACCTGCGTGAGTTCGTCCCCGAGCCGGCGACGCTGCGGATCATCCCCGAGCCGATCGCGCGCGGTTTTGGTTTCTTGCCGGTGGCGGTGGACGGGGGCAGGCTCTACGTCGCCTCGGACGACGTGCTCGCGCCGGAGACGATCGAGCGCCTGGGCGCATACACCACGCTGGACATCCGTGTGCTGCTGGCGCCGCGCGGCGAGATCGAGGCGCTCATGCGCCGCATATCACCCTGGCCGTCCTGATGGCTCCGGCACGAACCAAAAAACGATCCCACTCAGTCACAGACCGCGACGCCGAGAGCGGCGTCGCCGACCACCAGGACGTCCCATGAGTGAGCAGCCACAAGAGCCCGTCGCCCCCATCGTGGCGCGACGCATCGAGGCGATCGTCTCCTCGGCCGAACGCGCGGCCAACGAGTTCCGGCGCCAGGTCGAGACTTCCTCCAAGGAGCATGCCGACAACGTGCGCGACGCCGCCGAGGCCGACGCCCGGCGGATCCGGCACGAGGCTGCCACGCGGGCGGCCGAGTACCTGGCCGACTCGCGCCGGATCGTGGACGAGTTCGCCGCCGAGCGGATCGCCCATATCGCCGAGCTGACCGACACGCTGATCGACCAGACCGAGCAAGTACAGCGCCGCTTTGACCACGCCGAGCTGGTGCGGCGGCAGATCTACGACCTGATCGCATCGCTGGGCGACGCTGCCGAAGCGATCGCTGGGGAAGCGCAGGCCGCCGATCCGCGCCTACCTGAGCCGAGCGTGGAGCCGGTGGACGGCCCCTAGCCGGCGCCAACGGACGGCGGCGATTCCTCCGTACGTCAGCTGAGGGCGGCGGCCAGCCGCTCGGCCAGCCGGCCGTGGCGGCTGCCCGCGTCCGCGGCGCGGGCAGCGCGGGCGATCACCTCCGGCGTACCCACGACCACGGTGGCCAGCTTGGCGCGTGTCACCGCCGTGTACAACATCTCCCGGCGCAGGAAGAAGGCGCCGGCCGCGGGATGGGCCACGATCACGGCCACCGGCAGCTCGATCCCCTGACCCCGGTGCACCGAGCAGGCGTAGGCCAGGCGCAGGCGCTCCGTCTCCTGGGCGGGCAGCCGGAACAATGTCTCCTCGGCGGCCAGGATCAGCGCCTGGTCGTCCTGACCGTCGGTGCCCGGGACCTCGTCCACCAGTCGCAGGAGCGTGCCGTTCATCAGGCCGAGCTCGTGGAGGTTGCGACCGGTAATCATCACCTTGTCGCCCAGTCGCAGCCGGCCGCCGCGGACGGGCTCGCCGTCAGGGTTGAGCGCCTCGCGCAGCCCGAGGTTCAGCGCGTCGATTCCCAGCGGGCCGCGGTACACCGGCGCGAACACCTGGATGTCCGCCACCGGGTCGACGTCGTAGTGCTGGGGCAGCCGGCGGCTGACCAGCGAGACGATCTCGGCTAGTGCCTGCGCGGGGTCGCTCCGCACCACCAGGAACAGGTCCCGGCGCATTCCCGCGGTCGCGGCGAAGCTCGGTGTCTGGCCGCGCCGGATCGCATGGGCGCCCTGCACGATCATGCTTCCCGCGGCCTGGCGGAAGATATGGGTTAGCCTGACCGTCGGGACCGTTCCGCTCTCTATCAGGTCCGCGAACGGCTTGCCCGCTCCCACCGGCGCCAGCTGATCGGCGTCGCCCACCAGCACGACGCGGGCTCGCTGGGGCACGGCGTGCAGCAGCGCGACCATCAGCTCTAGGTTGGCCATCGAGCTCTCGTCGATGATCAGGAGGTCGCAGGACAGCGGATCATGCTCGTCGTGCAGCGGCCCCTCTCCCGGGATCCAGCCCAGCGCGGCGTGCACGGTCTGCGCCCGCAGGCCGCTGGCCTGGCTCATGCGCACGGCGGCCCGGCCGGTCGGCGCCACCAGCAGCACCCGCGACCCCTGGGCCGCGGCCGCGGCGCTGATCGCCCTGATCGAGGCGGTCTTGCCCGTCCCCGGTCCCCCCGTGATCAGTGACAGCCGGTAGCGGAGCGCGTGGGCCACGCCCTGACGTTGCTCCTCGGTCAACGATTCGTCCGGCGGCGGCTCCCGTTTGGTCTGCCTGGGCGGCGACTGGGCCAGGCCGGCCACCAGCTCGGTCAGCTCGGCCTCGAGCTCGGCGGTCTCGTGACGGTACACCCAGGGCCCCTCGAGAACAACGTCCCCGCCCTCTAGGAGTCGGTCGATCAGCGCCTCTGGGGGCGGGCCACCGAGCAGGCGCTGGAGCTCGCTCATCAGGCCGTCCCGGGGTAGGCAGGTGCTGCCGCCGCGCTCGGCCTCGGCCAGCAGGTGCAGCGCGCCGGCCCGGGCCCGCTCGGCCTCGTCCGGCCCTGAGCTCAGGCTGCGGGCGATCCGGTCGGCGATCAGGAAGCCCACGCCGAACACGCTGGTCAGCTCGTAGGGTCGCTCGGCAACCACGCGGTGGGCAGTCGGTCCGTAGGCCTCCTGCAGGCGGGGCACCAGGTAAGCCAGTCCGTGCGGGGCGAGCACCAGGTGCAGCTGACGGACCACGCGCAGGCGCTCCCACGAGGACACGGCCTCCTCCAGGCGCTGGCGGGCCAGCCCGGTGGCGCCGAAGGCCTCGCCAGGTGCCCGGTCGATTGCGTCCAACACGTCCGCCACCCCGTGGCGGTCGATCAGCCTGGACGCTCGCTTGGCCCCGACGTGCTTGACCCGCTTCAGGTACGAGCTCACCGCCTCCGCGTCGTGAGGGGCCAGCGGCGCGGCCAGGGTGACCTTGACCTGCGGCCCGTAGCGCGGATCGTCGACCCACTTGCCCACCACCCGCGCCCGCTCGCGGGGCTCGAGGTGGCCCAGCGGCCCGACCAGGACGATCTCCTCGCCGTCGTCGTCACACACGTCGAGCACGGCCCACCCGCCGTCCGGGCTTACGTAGCGGGCTCGCTGCACCGCCACCTCGGCGTCGAATGCGTTCAGGGTTTCCACTGCTCCCACCTTAATCCCGCGCGCGGGCAGCGCGGGCCGCTCGGAGCAGACTTGTGACAAACCGGGGACGCCCCGCCCACTAAGCTCGCGCCGGTGAGCGATCCCAGCCGGGAAAGCGAACCCAGCCTGGCCCGGCTCCTAGCCAAGGAGTTTTGGCGGGTCACCCGCTGGCTCGCCAAACTGGCCCGGGGGGAGGTGGTCAAGCGGGTGGGCGGCCCGGCCCGCGCCCGGGTGGTCACCCTGTTCGGCGCCGTGCTGGCGCTCAACGGCGCCGACACGGCCACGGTGGGTGCGATCGCCCCCCAGCTCGAACACTCGCTGCACATCGGCAACACCAAGATTGGGCTGCTGAGCACGGTGGCGCTGCTGGTCGGCGCTCTGTTCACCATCCCGGTAGGCCTGTTGGTCGACAAGGTCCACCGCATCCCCTTGCTCGCCGTCAGCATTGTGCTGTGGAGCATCGCCTCGATCGTCAGCGCCACCGCCGGGAGCTACTCGTCGCTGCTGGTCACGCGGCTGTTCCTGGGCGCGGTCACCGCCAGCGCCGGCCCGGCCATCGCCTCGCTGACCGGCGATTACTTCCCGGCCCACGAACGCGGGCGGGTGTACGCATACATATTGGGCGGGGAGATAGCCGGCACGGCGTTTGGTTTCATCATCAGCGGCACCGTGGCCAGCCTGATCGACTGGCGGGCCGCGTTCGTGATCCTGGGTATCCCCGGCTTCTTCTTGGCCCGCGAACTGTGGCGCACGGTCCCCGAGCCCCTGCGCGGCGGCCAGAGCAACCTTCAGGAGGGCGTGGTCGACCTACGCCAGGCCCTGGCTGAGGCGACCCAGCGCGCGGCCCAGCAGCCCGAAGGCCCGCCGAGCACCGAGGAGTTCCACGCCGCCCCCACGGTCCAGGAGGACATCGCCCAGGCGGCGGCTCGGCGAAAGGGGGCCCGGCCCAATCCCCGGCTGGTATTGAAGGAGGACCCGAGCCGCATGAGCCTCCCGCGGGCCATCCGCTACATCCTGTCGATCCCGACCAACGTGGCCATGATCATCGGCTCCTCGCTGGGCTACTTCTTCTTCTCCGGGCTGTCCACGTTCGCCCTGCTGTTCGTGCGCGGCCACTACCACACGGGCCAGGCCAAGGCCGAGCTGGTGCTGGGCCTGTTGGTGAGCGGGGCGCTGGTCGGCACGCTGGTGGGTGGGCGCCTGACCGATGCGCTGGTCCGCCGGGGGAACATCGAGGCTCGGGCCTGGGTCCCCGCGATCTGTTATGTCGGCGCGGCGCTGCTGCTCATCCCGGGCTTTGTGGCCACCAAGCTGACCCCTGCGGTGTGGTTCGACGTGGCCGGTGCTGCGCTCATTTCCGCGGCCAACCCGCCGCTCGACGCCGCCCGGCTGGACATCATGCCTGCGGGCCTGTGGGGCCGGGCCGAGAGCACGAGGACGTTCCTGCGCTCGCTTGCCCAAGCTCTGGCGCCTCTGCTGTTCGGCGGGGTGGCCGACCTGGTTGCCGGCTTCGTGCCCGAGCAGACGCCGATCGGTACCCATGTCAGGACCACCCCGATCTCGCACGCCACCGCCACCGGGCTCGAGGTGACGTTCCTGATCATGCTCGTCTCGCTGGTGGCCGCCGGGGTGTTCCTGGCCCGGGCCCGAGTCACCTATCCGACCGACGTGGCCACGGCAGCCGCGTCCCAGGAGGCCGCCACGGCCCGGCGACGGTCGGCCGGCAGCGCCGTCGCCCCGCGCCCTGAGCCGGGGCCGGCCGGCTAGCTGCTAGCGCTCGGCCAGCCGCACCACGGCGGCCATCGCGTCGGTAGATACCAGTTGCTGGAAGCCGCGGATCAGTGGCCGCACGCTCGCCAGGCCTACCCGGCCTTGGACCCCATACGCCTGGACGCGGCTCTCCGAGTGCAGCACAGCGCCGCCGCCGGCCCCGGCCCGGACCCAGTTGGCGAGCAGCACCCTGGCCGTGCCCGATCGATCCCAGTCTCGGTAGGCCGCCGACCCGCTGAGCTCTGGGTAGTCGCGGCGGAGCGTCCAGATCCGGCCCACCAGACCGGACAGCAGG
Organism: Solirubrobacteraceae bacterium; assembly: GCA_035938755.1. GTDB lineage: Bacteria > Actinomycetota > Thermoleophilia > Solirubrobacterales > Solirubrobacteraceae > Palsa-465. Next base: position 15,265 of record DASZGO010000034.1, read on the forward strand.
GTCATGTCCTCGTCTTGGAGGACCAGGAACGGTGAGTGGGTGAATAGGTCCTCAAATGAGCTCTGACCCGAGACTCCCGGGATCCGCCAGCGGACCAGACGCCCCAGCAGGCGGGTCTGATCGAGGCGAATCGACCGGGCCGCCTCCCACAGGCGCGCTGGATCTGCCTTGGTCGGCCGGCGGTGGACGACGCGGACCGCGGGCCGGTCAAGCCACTGGTCGAGATTGGGCGCGGTCACAGACAGATGATCCCCGAACCCGGTACCGTCCTGGGAGTCTGAGAGCCTTGCCTTCTAACGCGTCCGCTGCGAGCATTGGCAGCTGGCAAGCGCACCGGCCGAGGGCTTGCCAGGACCCAAAGGGCGGCTTAGCCATACATGAGTACCGCTTCCTCTACAGAGCAAGTCCCTGACTTTGCCCGGTTCGCGATCGGCTTCGATCACCGTGATCGCGCTCGGCTGCACGCGTTGATAGATGAGGTCCTGGATTCCGAGAAGTGGTCGGAGGCGGCCATGGTGGCGCGCTTCGAAGCCGCCTGGGCCGAGTGGAACCGGGTGCCGGCGGTGGCTGTCTCTAGCTGGGCCGGAGGCGCTTTGGCGGCGCTTGACTTTGCGGGGGTGGCGGGTGAGACGGTGCTGGTTCCGTCTAACACGTTCATGGCCACGCCGCTGGCGGTGTTGCGGGCGGGCGGCCGGGTGCAGTTCGTGGATTGCAACCGCGAGGACCTGTGCATGTCGTTTGCCGACTTTGAGGCCAGGGCTCAGGAGCATCGCCCGCGGGCCGCGGTGCTGGTGCACATCGGCGGCCATATCGCGTTCGACGCCCAACGCATCGCCGACTACTGCGTGCGTGAGGGCATCTTCCTGCTCGAGGACTGCGCCCACGCCCACGGCGCGTCATGGAACGGGCGGCGCCCCGGCAGCTACGGGGACGCCGGCGTGTTCTCGCTGTACGCCACCAAGACGATCTCCACCGGCGAGGGCGGCATGTTGGTGTCCAAACGGGCCGAGCTGATCGAGCACGCCCGGGCTTTTCGCAACTACGGCAAGCCCTCCTACGATGTGGAGGGGCTCAACTTCCGCATGAGCGAGTTCACGGCCGCGCTCGGTCTGGTCCAGATCGAGCGGCTGCCGGAGATCGTGGCCTGGAAAAACGACATGGCCCGCCGGCACCTCGATCCGGAATACGCGGCCCGGCTCGAGCTGCCTCCGGGCATGAGCTCCGGTCTTTATAAGTACATCGTGTTCGACTGGCTCGAACGTTCCACCGGCCGGGTGTACGACGAGCCGTGCCACCGGATCATGGGCCATCACACGGATCTCCCAAATACCGACTGGGTGGCGCGCAACCATTCCTGCGTTCCGTTGTACTACCGCCCACAAGGATTGTTGCCATGAGGGTTCTCGTAACAGGCGGATCGGGGTTCATCGGCTCGCACGTCGTCGACAAGCTGCGTGCGCACGGCCACGAGCCCGTGATCTATGACCTGCGCCCCTCGCCCTGGCACGAGCGGGGCAGCGTGGACACGGTGCTCGGCTCGATCACCGACCGCGAGGCGCTGGAGCGCGCGCTGCACAGCTGCGACGCGGTGGCTCACCTGGCCGCCGTAGCCGACGTCAACGACGTCCACGCCGAGCCCGAAGATGCCGAGCGGGTGAACGCCCGCGGGACGGTTACCGTGCTCGAGGCCGCGCGGCGGGCCGGGGTCAAGCGGATCGCCTACGCCTCCACCATCTGGGTCTACTCCGACTGCGTCGAGGAGCAGGTGGACGAGGACACTCTGCTGCCGGCGCCCAGCCACCTGTACACCAGCACCAAGCTGGCGGGCGAGCTGTACTGCAAGGCCTACCAGGAGCTCTACGGGATCGACTACACCATCCTCCGCTTCGGGATCCCCTACGGGCCTCGGGCCCGGGAGGCTGCCGTGATCCCGGCGTTTGTGGGCAAGGCGCTGCGCGGCGAGCCGCTGACGCTGGCTGGCGACGGCAGTCAGTCACGGCGGTTCGTGTACGTGGAGGACCTGGCCGAGGGAGTGGCCCTGGCCCTGTCCCGCAGCGAGGTGGCGACCAACCGGGTCTACAACCTGGCCTCGGAGGAGAACGTGACGATCCGGCAGATCGCCGAGAGCGTCCGGGACATCATGGGCGACGTCGAGATCGCCTACACCGAGGCGCGGCCCGGCGACTTCAACGGCAAGGTGGTGGACTCGTCGCGCGCGGCGCAGGAGCTGGGCTGGACCGCGGCCACGCCGTTCGCGGAGGGTGTGCGGCGCTACGTAGAGTGGCGGCTGGAGCAGGAGCGAACGGCCCAGGAGCGTGAGGCAGCCGCCGTGATTCCGGCCGGCGAGCCCGACGCCGAGGCTAAGCCCCGCCAGGTTCTGATCATCTCGGCCGACATTGGGGAGGGCCACGACCTGCCGGCCCGCGCGGTGGCCCGCGAGTTCCTCCACGAGGACGCCGATGCCCAGGTGTCGATCGTCAACGGCCTGCCCGCCATGGGGCCCATCCTCACCCGGGTCCTGCGGGAGAACTCGGCGTTCATGTTCCGCTGGATCCCCTGGTGGTTCGACCTTCAGTACACGCTGTTCATGTACTTCGCGCCCACCCGGTGGCTGGCCTCACGGCTGCTGTGGATGTTCGGCCGGCGGGGCCTCATGCGCCTGATCCAGGCCCACGACCCAGACGTGATCGTGTCCACGTACCCAGGGGTCACGGCGCTGTTGGGGATGCTCCGCCGGCGCGGACGGCTGGGCGTGCCCTGCTTCTCGTCGATCACCGACCTAGCCGGGCTGCGCTTCTGGGCCCACCCCGGCATCGACATGCACTTCATCACCCACCCCGAATCGGCCGAGGAGGTGGAGCACATCGCCGGCCCGGCCAGCGTGCGCTGGGCCAAGCCGCCGACCTCGCCGGCGTTCCTGGCCGCGCGGTCCCGGCCCGACGCCCGTCGCGCGCTAGGCCTGCCCGGCGAGGGCCAGGTGATTGCGGTATCCGGCGGCGGCTGGGGCGTGGGCGACCTGCTGGGCGCCACCCGAGCCGCGCTCAAGGTCCCCGGCGCCACCGTGCTCTGCCTGTGCGGGCGCAACGACAAGCTTCGGGCCCGGGTGGCCAAGGAGCTGGCCGGCGAGGAGCGGCTGAAGCTCATGGGCTTCACCGACCGAATGGGCGACGTGCTGGCAGCCACCGACGCGCTGGTGCACTCGAGCGCCGGCCTGACCGTGTTGGAGGCGATCATCCGCGGCTGCCCGGTCGTCTCCTACGGCTTCGGCTATGGCCATGTCAAGGCCTCGAACAAGGCCCTGGTCCGGTTCGGGCTGGCCCAGGTGGCCAACTCGCCGGCTGAGCTCGAGCCGGCGCTGGAGCGGGCTCTGGAGCATCGCCCGGAACCTGACAACTCGTTTGCTCGCCGCCCGTCCACGGCCTCGCTGATCATGTCCAACGAGCGGCACGCCCCCCAAGTGGCGCGCTGGCGGCTGCGGACCGCTCAGACCGTGACCACCACCGCTCTGGTCGTGCTGCTCGCGGCCTGGGCGCTGACCACCAGCGCCTCCTACAGCCTGGTCTCGCACGTGGCCGGGATGCGGCCGGTGACGGCGGTCCCGACCAACCAGCCGGAGGTGGGCCTGCTGGTCGACGCACGGGCCAGCGCCATCCCCAGCCTGGCCACGGCGCTGCACCGGCAGGGCATCCACGCCTCGTTCGCGGTCAATCAGGCACCGTCGCCGGCCGATCTGGCTCTCATTCAGGCGGGCGACCAGGCGATTCCCCGCTTGGGCGGCGGCGGGCTCGTCAGGTGGCTGGAGACCGGCGACCAACTGCACCGCCTGACCCAGCCGCTGGGCTCATACCACCATCACTTTGTCTATGCCTCGAGCGGTCCCAGCATCGGGCAGTGGTGGCTGGCCCATAACGCGGGCGGCCGGCTGGTTGGCGGTGCGATACACCTGCGCCGGTCCAGCGACCGGATCGGGCCGCTGCGGGCCGGCCAGGTCGTCGAGATCGACGCCCGGAATCCGCAAGCCACGGTCGCCATCGCCTCCCGCCTGCGCCACCGCTTGGCCGCGCAAGGCCTCCGGGGCGTCTGCGTGGGGCGGCTGATGCGCGACGCGGGACAACCGGCCTAGGGCTGCTCGCGCGAACTTTGGCGTTTTAGTTCGGAATGCACTACCCGCAGCGCCAAAGTTCGCGGGCCGGCGCGTGCGCGGCGCCAGTGCCAGGCCGCTACCAGTGAACCCCGCGCGTGGCCCGGATGAACGCCCGCTGCTCCGGCGTGGGCTCCTCGGGTTTGGCCCGTTTCCCGTCGCCTTCGGGGATCAGCTGGTAGGCCCGGTTGGCCACCAGGTCCTGGGCTCCAGGCATGATCGCGTAAGTGACCTGCCCCAGGTTTCCCAGCGTGGTCCCGACCCGCTTGGGTCGTTTGCGGATCGCCTCGGTGATCAGGTTGGCCGCCTCGTCCGGGCTCATGGTGGGGAAGCGGTCGTAGATCTTGGTCGGCGCGATCATCGGCGTGCGGACCAGGGGCATGTAGATCGTGGTCAGGTGCACGCCGTCGCCGATGACCTCGGAGGCCAGCGAGCGTGAGAACGCGTCCAGCGCCGCCTTGGACGCCACGTAGGCGGCAAACCGCGGCGTGTTGACCTGGAGGCCGATGGTGGAGATGTTGATGATGTGCCCCGCCTGCCGCTCTCGCATCGAGGGGAGCAGGTCGAGGATCAGCTTGACCGGGCCGAAGTAGTTCAGCTGCATCGTGCGCTGGTAGTCGTGGAAGCGCTCGTAGGTGCGGTCCACTGATCGCCGGATCGATTTGCCCGCGTTGTTGATCAGGACGTCCACCGCCTCGTGCTGCTCGAGCACCTCGGCGGCCATGCGGTCGATGTCATCGGTATCGGACAGGTCGCACGGGTGGACGTAAGCCACCCCGCCCAGATCCTCGATCTGATCGGCCACGGTTTGCAGCTTCTTCCGGGTACGAGCCACCAGCAGCACCGTGGCGCCGGCCTGGCCGAGCTTTAGCGCGGTCGTCTCGCCGATTCCTGAGGAGGCGCCGGTGATCATCACTACGCGTCCGCTCACCGCGCCCTCCAGCGAGGGCGCCAGGACTCCACCCCCCACCGGGATCCGCCGGCCGAAGGCCTGAAGGGTCCGAAGCCCCTGCGCGGCTAGGTCCAGCGGGTTCGGGGGTGCCATCGCCCGCAAGGTATCACCAGCGGGTCGGCTGCTAGGCGTCTGCCACCTGCTCGCCGCCGCGATCGACCTCGGCCGCGCTGGGCCGCTGACGCAGTTGCTCCAGCCACGCGGCGGTCAGCGGGTACTCGTCCGGGTCCGGAACCAGGTCGGGCTTCCATTGCGGAAGCCGGACGGCCAGCGGCATGGCCGCCAGGTCAGCCATGGTCGGTTCGTCGCCGGCCAGCAGCCAGGGGCCGTCGCCCTGCCCGAGGAGTTTCTCGGCGGTCGGCCAGTTGCGGGCCAGCTGGGCCCGGAGGTGCTGGACCGCGTCGGGATGATCGGTCTTGTCCAGCCCGAACACCTCTTTGCGCATCGACCGGAAGAACGGGATGGTCAGCTCGTCGTCCACAAAGCGCACCAGCCCCCGCGCGGCCGCGCGGGCGGTGGGGTCGGCCGGCCAGAACGGCGGCTCGGGGTGGGTGTCCTCCAGCCAGTCGCAGATCACCGTGGACTCGCGAATGCCGCGACCGTCGATCTCCAGCACCGGCACCCGGCTGGTGGGGTTGAGCTCCCGCAGGCGAGGCGGTCGGTTGCGCGGGTCGATCTCCAGCAACTCAACCTCGACGCCCTTCTCGGCGAAGGCGATCCTCGCCTTGCCGGCGAAGGGAGACATGCGCCAGGACCAGAGACGCAGTTCAGCCATGGGCGCGCAGCCTATCCGCTTTGGGCGCCCAGCCTCCCGCTTAGATCGGCGCATTCGGCGCACACGCTGGCCGGCACAACTCCGGCCCGCATCAGCCAGCTGAACACCTGGCAGCCCAGGCAGTAGGCAAAGATCGACTCCAGCCCGGCGGCCAGGATGAGTAGCACCAGGACGCCGTCGGCCGCGGTATGCAGCCCGAGCGGCAGCGCCAGCGCGAGCGCGGTCGTTGACACCGCAGCCCCGATTCCCTGGGCAAAGCGCTTGGGCGGTCCGGGAACCGGCTTCCTGTCTCCCAGGCGGGGAGCGATCACGTTCTGCGCCGTCCACCCGAGCGGGCTGAGCGTGGGGCCGGTGAGCACCCGCGCCCAGAACCCATAAGCCAGCGGGATCAGCAGCCAGTACCACTCGGTGGCCAAGGTCACCAGCGCCGTGACCAGCACGACGCCGGCCACCACGCGGGCGGCCTTTTCGTTCACGGGATTTGGGAAGGCGAATAACCCCTGCACCCGTACCAGGTTAGGACGGTTCGTCCGATCGACTTGCGAACATACGTTCGACCATGGGTCCGATCGTCTCTGTCCTGCTGCCCCGCTTCCAGCTCACCGTAGCGGCTGGTGACCGCGAGGAGCTGCTCAAGGTTCCAGCCGTTTTGGCGCCCGAGCCGGGGGGTGTGCAGGTCGTCGGCGAAGTGTCGCTGGCCGCCGAGGCATTCGGGGTACACCCGGGAATGCGGATGGGCGAGGCGCTGGCCCGGTGTCCCCGGCTGACCCTGGTGCCGCCTGATCCGGCCGGAGTGGCCGACGCGTGGGAGCGGATTCTGGTTCGGCTCGAGTCGGTCGGAGCGGGGGTGGAGCCCGAGCGACCGGGCCTGGCCTGCTTCGATGCGCGCGGGCTGCTTCGGCTGCACGGCGGGATCGAAGGTGTGCTGGCCGCCACCCGGCGAGCCCTGCGCCGGCCGGCCCGCTACGGGGTGGCGCCCTCACGCTTTGCCGCGGTGGCCGCGGCCACCCGCGCCCGGGTACGCCGGTCGGTGATCGTCTCAGGCGGGCGTCCGGAGGCGGCCGCCTTTCTGGCCGCGATGCCGGTGGCGCTGCTGCGGGCCCGGCCGGCTCTGGCGGAGCTGCCCGTGGCGCTCGAGCGCCTCGGCGTGTCCACGCTGGGGGAGCTGGCCGGATTGCCGGCCACGGCGCTGGCCGATCGCTTCGGAGCGGCCGGACTGCACGCGCTCGAGCTGGCCGCCGGGGGTGACGGGGCGCTGCGCCCGCGGCTGGCCAGCGAGCTGGTGCGCGAGTCGCTCGAGCTCCCCGAGGCGGTCTCCGGCATCCAGCTCGAGAGTGCTCTCGGGCTCCTGATCGACCGTCTTCTGGCCCGCCGAGAGCGCCGGGGCCGGACCTTGCGGGCTGTGGTGCTGGGCGCGGTGCTGGTCGAGCAGGGCGGCACCTGGCGGGAGCAGGTGGTGTTTCGGGAGGCGCTGGCCGACGCCGGGCGGATTCGCCTGGCCCTGGTTACTCACCTGCTGGGTATTCCAGCGCCCGCGCACGAGCTGCGCCTGGCGGTCGAGCGTTGGGGCCCACCGGCGGGCGACCAGCGTTCGCTGATCGGCGACCCGCAGGCCGCGCGGACCGCTCGGCTGCGTGAGGCGATTCGTCAAGCTCGGGTGGCAGCGGGCCCCGACGCCGCGCTGCGTGTGCTGGAGGTCGACCCCGAGTCCCGGCTTCCCGAGCGCCGGGCCATGCTGACGCCGTTCGAAGGATGAGCGGACCGCGTCGTCTGGCCACCCCCCGTCGGGTCGCCGTGAGCGCCGACCCCGACGGCCATCCTCTGGTGGTGGACGGCCGTGCCGTGGACTGCGTGCGTGAGTCCTGGCTGGTCGAGGACCGCTGGTGGACCGAGCGTCCGGTGTCCCGGCGCTACTGGGAGGTGGTGACGGTGTGCGGCCGCGACGAGGTCGTGTTCCGGGATCTGGGCAGTGGGAGGTGGTGGCGCCAGCGCTGAGGACTGGATTCAGCCGCGCTCGACCTTGAGCACCGACACGTCGTAGCCCAATATCTCCGAATCTGCCGTGACGAGCGTCAGGCCTTCGAGACGAGCTTGCGCGACGAGCATGCGATCGAATGGATCGCCGTGGAGGTTTGGCAGGCGTGCCGCATCACGCGCGTGCTCGAACGTGATCGGGAGGCGGTCGTAGCCTGCGTCATCGACCCGCTCGACGAGGTTGTCGGGGATGCGCAGCCTCCCGAGCGCACGCTTGATTTCAATCTCCCAGATTGTCGCCGCGCTGACGAACACGGCATCGGCGCGATCCCGGATCACTTCTCTTACATCCTGGTCGAGCCGATCCTCTCCGCCCCAGATCAGGACGTGGGTATCGAGTAGGACCCTCAGTCGCCCGCACCCTCGAAGTAGCGCTGGATCTCGGGCGGCAGCGGAGCGTCGAAGTCGTCGCTCGCCCAGACCTCGCCCTTCCAGAAGCCAAGCTTACGCGGCGTCCTGGTGTCCTCCAGCGCCACCAGGCGCGCGAGTGGGCGACCACTGCGCGCAATCACGATCTCCTCACCCTGAGCGGCACGCTCCGCCAAACGTGACAGGTGCGTCTTCGCCTCGTGCATGTTGTAAGTAGCCGACATGACTTAGTCCAGCTTAGCAGCCACGCTCCCGCTCGACCTAGCCCGTCGGCCCGAGCCGGCGAAGCCAGAATCCGATCAGCGCCAGCACGGTCCCTCCGACCGCGCTGAACAGGATCAGCAGCGCCAGCGGTTTGGGCGCCGTGGCCAGCACCCGATCACCCGCGGCGGCGTGGGCGGCCACGATCCCGGTGCCAAACAGAGTTCCCGCCACCAGGCCCCGAGCCCCCGCGGCGCGCAGCGTGACGTGTTCCAGGCCACCGCCGATCCCGCCAATCAGGCCGAGCCCGGTCACGGCCCAATAGCCGGCGGTGGTCTCGCCCAGCAGGAAGCCCACCACTCCGCCCAGCAGCAGCGGTCCGATCCCAGCCAGCTGGACCTGAACCGGCCGGGGCAGCTCCCCGAACGTGTAACCGCGCTGCACGGTCCGCCAGTCTCCCAGACCTACACTGCGTCGGGATGGCCAGCGTGCGCTCCGCAATCGATCCGGGACCCGTCGCCGTGGGCACCTGGAGCGGCGGCCGGTTCATGCACTTCGGCGAGCCGCTGGATGACGAGCGGCTGATCGGCCTGTTCCGTCCTGACGACCGGCTGCGCACCGTGATCACAGCCGACGTGTACGGGACCGGGGAGGCCGACCTGATGCTCGGGCGCGCATTGGCCGGCGTGCCCCGTGAGGAGGTGTGCGTGATCGGCGCAGTGGGTCACGACTTCTACACCGGCCAGCGCGAGGGAGCCAAGGGCTTTCCCCGGTTCACCGATCCGCAGCTGCGGGGGCCGGACGCCTACGCCGACTACTTGCGCATGGCCACCGAGCAGAGCCTCGAGCGCTGTGGGGTTGACCGCTTCGACCTGCTGCTGCTGCACAACCCCGACCGGATCGGCTACACCAGCGCGGCCGTGTGGGACGCGATGGCCGCGCTCCGCGACGCCGGCCTCACGCGAATGATCGGGGTCGCTCCCGGGCCGGCCAACGGCTTCACCGTCGACCTGATCGGCTGCCTCGAGCGGTTCGGGGAGCTGATCGACTGGGCGATGATCATCCTCAACCCGCTGGAGCCGTGGCCGGGCGAGCTGTGCCTCGACGCTGCTGCCGCCGCCGAGGTCAGCGTGATCACCCGCGTGGTCGACTACGGCGGTCTGTTCTTCGACGACGTGCCGCCGGGACATCGATTCGCGCCAAGTGACCACCGGGGCTTCCGCCCGCCGGGCTGGGTCGAGGCGGGCCTCGAGCGCATCGAGCACATGCGGCCGATCGCTCAGCGTCACGGACTGACCCTGATCCAGCTGGCCTGTCAGTGGAACCTGGCCCACCGCCCGGTCGTCTGCGTGGCCCCCACCTTGATCCAGGAGACGGGCCCGCAGGCTCGGACCGTCGAGGACAAGCGCGCCGACCTGGCGGCGCTGCCGGAGCTCCGCCTGACCGCGGAGGAGGTCGACGGGATCCGCGCCATCGGCGACAACACGGGATGCATGGCGCTGAAGGGGGCCAGCCCGCAGCATTCGGGCGAGGAGCGGCCGGACCGCTGGGCCTTGGTCCCGGAACTCGAGGCGGTGGCCCGCCGCTGGGGCATCGAGCCGTCACGTGACCTCGTGCAGGTGGGTGGGTGACCGGCCCAGCTCTCACCGGAGGCTGCGATTGCGGCGCGGAGTTCACGGCCTACGCCGCGGCCTGGGAGCCGGTTCCCGACGACGGGCTACCGCGCCACTCGGAACAGGCGCCGGGCTAGGGCACCAGCTCCTGACGCACCCACTCGCAAGCCGCCGAGAGATCCTCGACGCCCATGGCGGCGGCCACGTTTAGCCACATGCCGTAGCGGAAGAACTCGTCGATCCGCTCCGGCTCGGCCCCAGACAGCCGCTCGACCAGCGCGACCAGCTCCGCAAACAGGTGGCGGACCCGGTCACGGATCACCGGGTCATCGCACGCGGCGTAGGACTGGTGCTGGAGCATTAGGTAGTCACGCTGCGTCTCGAGCAGCTCGACGTAGGCCCCACCCATCTCCTTGAGCACGTCCCAATCCGGCTCGGCCGCGGCCGGATTGAACTGTTCGGCCACCGCAGTCAAGGTGTCGGCCACGAGCTGAAAGCCGCGTTCGACCGCGGCCAGGAACAGTTCCCGCTTGGAGCCGAACAAGGCGAACACGTACGGCTGCGCCACCCCGACCTGCCGCGCGATCCGGTCGACCGGGGTTCCGTGCAGCCCGCCGTGGGCGAACTCGTGAACCGCGCTTTCGATTAGCGCTTCCCGGCGCTCGGCGGCGGGAATACGCTGACGCTGTGACTTCGGGGCTGAGGTGGGGCTCATCTGGGAGCCCGATCGTACGCGGTCATCAGGCGACCGCCGGGGTCTCGGCGACCGCGCGGGCGTGGGCGGCTTCCCGCGTGCTGAACGGCAACGCCGCGGCCAACACTGCCCCGGCGGCCAGGACCGCGACGCCGACCCACATGGCTGGGGTGAGCCCATGCAGGAAGGCCACCGGCGAGCTGTAGCCGCCACGGCTGGTGAACACCGTGGCCAGCACCGAGATGCCCAGGACCCCGCCGAGCTCACGAACGGCGTTGGTGGCCCCGGAGGCCTTGCCCGCCTCGACCGTCGCCACGGAGGCCAGCACGGCGTTGGCCGACGGGGCGAACACCAGTGCCATGCCGCTGCCCGCGAGGATGAACGGGACGATCATGCTGGCGTAGCTCTGGGTCAGGCTGGCCTCGGAAGCCAGCCAGCCAAGACCGATCGCCTGGAGCGACAGGCCAGCCACCATGAACAGACGACTGCCGTAACGTTCGGAGAAGAACCCGGCTAGGGGTGCGGTGACCATGGTGGCCCCGGTCCACACGAGCAGCTTGACCCCGGCCTGCAGCGGCGTGTTGCCGAGCACGTTCTGTAGGAACTGGCTGAGGAAGAAGATCGACCCGAACATGCCGAAGTACATGGCGAGCGACACGGCGTTGGTCACCGCGAAGCCACGATCGCGGAAGAACCGCATCGGGAGCATGGGGTCCTCGGTCCGGAGTTCGTGGAGGACAAACGCCACCATCAGCACGGCGCCGGCCGACAGCGCGATCAGCACCTCCGGACTGACCCAGCCGATGGTTTGCGAGCGCACGAGCCCGTAGATCAGTCCGAACAGTCCGGCTGAGGCCAGTCCCAGACCGGTGAGATCGAGCCGCTGCGAGGGGCCGAAGCTCTCGCTCAATTGCCTCCGGGCCAGCGGCACCAGCAGCAGACCGATCGGCACGTTCAGCCAGAAGATCCAGTGCCAGGTCGCCGCCTCCGTCACGGCGCCGCCCACCAGCGGCCCCAACGCGACCGCGACTCCGCTGATGCCCGACCAGATCCCCAGCGCCAGCCCGCGCCGCTCCGGTGGGAAGGCCTCGGCCAGCAGGGTGAGCGTCAGCGGCGTGGCGATCGCGGCGCCGAGCCCCTGGACGACTCGGGCGGCGATCAGGGCACCCACGCTGGGGGACAGGGCGGCGGCACCCGACGCGGCGGTGAACAGGGCGATGCCGCCCATGAACATCCGCTTGCGTCCGAATCGGTCGCCCAGCGCCGCGCCGGTGAGCAGGAACACGGCGTAGGCCAGCACGTACGCGCTCACCGTCCATTCGAGTGCCTGGACCGAGGCACCGAAGTCGCGGTGGATGCTGGGAAGGGCGACGTTCACTACGAGGTTGTCCAGCACGACCATGAACAGGCCGACCGAGACCAGGACGAGCGTCCACGCCCGGCGGCGGGGGGTGAGGGGAAAAGTCGATGGCATGAGGGCTCCTGGAGAGTTCTTAGCGAGCACTAACTATGTAGAGATTAGCAGTCGCTAATAACTTGTCAAGTGAGGTTTGCGGACCACCCCATATGCGAACATCTGTTCGATGCCGTACGCGGAGCTCCATTGCCACTCGGCCTTCTCCTTCCTGGATGGCGCCTCGCTGCCCGATGAGATCGTGGCCACGGCGGTCGAGCTCGGCTACCGCACGCTGGCCCTGACCGATCACAACTCGGTGTCCGGCTCGATGGAGTTCGCAATGGCCGCTCGCGCGCTGGGGTTGCGAGCGATTCACGGGGCCGAAGTTGATCTTGAGGCTGGGCGGCACATCACCCTGCTGGTCGAGGACGCCCAGGGGTGGTCCAACCTCTGCCGCATCCTCACCCACGCGCACGCCCATACGCGCGACGGGCGTCCCGGCGCTCCGGCCACCCCACCGGAGGTCGGGCTGGAGACGGTGTTCGAGCACGCCTCCGGCCTGGTCTGCCTGAGCGGCTGCGCCCTGCGCGGCATCCACGACGAGCCGACGCTCAGGCGACTGCTGGAGGTGTTCGAGCCTGACCACCTGCGGATCGAGCTCCAGCGCCCCTTCCTGTCAGAGGACCGAGCGCGCAACCGGGGACTGGAGCGCGTGGCCGACCGGCTCGGTGTCCCGTGCGTGGCCACCGGCAACGTCCACGCCCATGCCCGCGCCCGAGCTCCGCTGCAGGACGCGTTTGTGGCCATCCGGCTGCGCACCACGCTCGATGCCTCCGAGCCCCAGCGTCGCGGCAATCACTCCCATGTCCTGGCCTCGCCCCCGGCCATGGCCGCCCGGTTCCCCGAGCACCCGGCCGCGGTGGCCGAGACGGAGCGCCTGGCCGAGCGCTTGCGCTTCGACCTGACTAGCGACCTGGGCTATCGCTATCCCGGAGCCGAGGACGGCGAGGCGCTGCGCAACCTGACCGAGCTGTGCGACGCGCGGTTGCGGGCGCGCTACGAAGACGCCACCCCGGCGACCTGCGATGCCGCCGCCGGCCGCCTGAGTGAGGAGCTGCGCATCATCGAGCGCCTGGGCCTGGCCGGGTTCTTCCTGCTCCACCACGACATGCTGGAGCTGGCCCGGGAGGTGGCGGTTGAGGTGCGGGGGGTGGGTGGGGCCGATTCACCGCGGGCGCTGTTGCCGCCGGGCCGCGGCCGAGGCTCGAGCGTCTCTTCGATCGTCTGCTACCTGACCGGTCTCTCGCACGTGGACCCGATCGCCAACGAGCTTCTGATCGGACGCTTCCTCAACGAGGAGCTGACCTCGCTGCCGGACATCGACCTCGACTTTCCGCGTGACATCCGGGAGAAGCTCATCCCTCGGGTGCACGAGCGATACGGCCGCGAGCGCTCGGCTCTGGTTGCCGCCTTTCCCACGTACCGAGCCCGCGGCGCGATCCGTGAGCTGGGAAAGGCGCTGGGGCTGCCGCTCGGTGAGATCGAGAGAGTGGCTCGGGGCAGCGAAGGGTGGGACGCGCGGGAAGTGGGCAAGGACGTGGAGAGCGGGCTCGGCGGCTCCCCGCGAGGCCGAGAAGGTCGCTGGGCCTGGCTGGCTCGCCTGGCCGCCGAGGCCCACGGACTCCCGCGACATCTGTCACAGCACTCGGGCGGGATGGTGGTGGCCACCCGCCCCTTGATCGACTGCTGTCCGATCGTGCCCGCCGCCATGGAGGGCCGTCAGATCGTCCAGTGGGACAAGGACTCCTGCTCGGATGCCGGGTTTCTGAAGATCGACCTGCTGGGCCTGGGCATGCTCTCGGCGGTCGAGCGCTGCGTGGAGCTGATCGCGCGCACCCGGGGAGAACGGATCGACCTCTCGACAATCCCCTACGACGATTCGGCCACCTACGCGTGCATCCAGGAGGCCGACACCACCGGCGTGTTCCAGATCGAGAGCCGGGCCCAGATGCAGTCGCTCCGCCGCACGCGGCCGGAGACCCTGCAGGACATAACCATCCAAGTGGCCATCGTCCGGCCCGGACCCATCCAGGGCGGTGCCGTCAACCCGTACATCGAGCGCCGCCAGCGGCTGCGCGTCGACCCGTCTTATGAGGTCCCCTACGAGCACCCGTCGCTTGAGCCGGTGCTGCGGGAGACACTGGGCACGATCATCTTCCAGGACCAGGTCCTGGAGGTCGCGATCGCGTTCGCCGGCTTCTCGGTAGGCGAGGCCGAGGGACTGCGGCGGGCCATGAGCCGCAAGCGCTCGGACGCCGCGATCGAGGCCTACCACCAGCGGTTCGTGGCCGGCGCCCGGCGCAAGCACGGAGTCGATGAGCCGTGCTCCGAGCGGGTGTTCGAGATGGTCCGGGGCTTCTCCGGGTTCGGGTTTCCCAAGGCCCACGGCGCCGCATTCGGGCTGCTGGCCTATCAGTCGACCTGGCTGCGGGTGCACTACGGCCCCGAGTTGTTGTGCTCGCTGCTGGGCGAGCAGCCGATGGGCTTCTATCCGCCGGACGCGCTGGTGCACGAGTCTCAACGCCGGGGCGTCGAAGTGCTATCCCCTGATGTCAACCAGAGCGACGCGGAGTGCGACATGGACGTACGGGATCCCGCCCACCCACGCGTCCGTATCGGCCTCGGCTACGTGCGCGGCGTGCGCGAACACGAGATCCGAGAGCTGGTGGCGGCGCGGCAGGAGGGCGGGGGTTTCCGCAGCCTGTCCGACCTCGCCTCCCGCGCGGGCGCGGGTGCTCCCTCGCTGGAGTTGCTGGCCTGGGACGGGGCGTGCGACTCGCTGGCCCCGAGTGGAGACCGCCGCGTCGTCCTGTGGCAGCTCGGCGTGGCCACCCCGGGGCGCAGCGTCCCCGGCGGGATGCAGTTGGCGCTGCCGCTTGACCTCCCCGCTCCGCCTCAGCTGAAGACGCTCTCGAAGTGGGAGACCATGCTGGCCGACTACTCCTCGACCGGTCTTACCACCCGCACCCATCCGCTGGCGCTGCTGCGCGGGCGGCTGCCTGCGGACGTGGTGACCAGCGCCGATCTCGAGCGCCTGCCCCATGGCACCCGGGTTCGGGCCGGGGGCT
Source organism: Solirubrobacteraceae bacterium (assembly GCA_035938755.1). GTDB lineage: Bacteria > Actinomycetota > Thermoleophilia > Solirubrobacterales > Solirubrobacteraceae > Palsa-465. The sequence goes on from DASZGO010000034.1 coordinate 30,568, forward strand.
TGGTGGTGGCTCGCCAGCGCCCCGGGACGGCCAACGGCATCGTGTTCATCCTGCTCGAGGACGAACACGGAACGATCAACCTGATCGTCCCGGCGCAGGTCTACGAGCGCCACCGGCTGACCGTGCGTACCGAGCCTCTGATGCTGGTCGAGGGCAAGCTGGAGCGGTTCGCCGCCGCCGGAGGGGCGATCAACGTCCTGGTCGACCGCGTGGGGGCGATCGCCGCGCCGGATCAGGTCATGGCCGAGATCAAGGACTTCTCGATGCTCGACGAGCAGGTGCGGCGAGGCCGGGCCGAGCAGGATGCCGCCGCGGCCGAACAGGCGGCCGGGGCGGAGGATTTCCGAGCCGTGGCTCCGCCGGTGATGAGCTTCGCAGCTGGAAGAAGGCGCTAGGCGCGGCGCGACCCACGTCCGACACACTCGCGCGCGTCGCGTGGCCGACGTGGGCCGCGCCTAAGCCGTAATGTTTCGCCACCGTGCTTGCTGTCTGGCTTTTCGTCGCGCTCTGGGTTGTCATAGCGTTCGTCATCTTCTTCATCGCCGCGCGCGGTGGGCTGGGTGGCGCCCGAGCCGCGCTGCATTCGCAGCGGCCCCGGGGCCGGCGGGCAGCCACGGTCGGGTTTCTGCTGACGTTCGTGGGATTCGGCCTGGCCATGCCGATCGGGTTCCTGGTCGGCAACCACGCCAACGCCGACAGTCACGTGGCCGGCGTGAAGCTGACCCGGGCCGAGAAGCGAGGCCAGCAGCTGTTCGGCGACCACTGCGGTCTCTGTCACACCCTGGCTGCCGCCAACACGGTGGGGAAGGTCGGCCCGAACCTGGACATGCTCAAGCCGAGTTACGCCATCGTCCTGCACACCATTCAGTACGGCTGCCTTCAGAGTCCCCCGTCCTCGTCCTCACCCCAGAACTGCCTGGGTCAGGGCGTCATGCCCGCTGGGATCGTCCAGGGGAAGGACGCCCTGGACGTGGCCGACTTCGTGGCCAAGGTCGCCGGGACCCAGTAGGCAGGCCCCGGTCTGATTGGGCGCCCGCCCCCCCGGCGTCCGCCCCCCCGGGCGCCCGGGGGCCCCGGGCGCCCGCCCGCCAGGCCACCCCGCCGCGGCCCCCGCGCGTCGACCCTGCAATATGCGGACAAATCTCAGCTTGGGCAGGCGGCCTATGTCCGCATGCGTTGTTAGCATGCGCCCCCGCAGAGCTGAATTCCCGCACTCGTACTGAGCCATAGGAAGCGGGGGACCCACTTGTTGGGGCGAATCGTGTTTTGCACGTAGCGCCACTCTTTCGGCGCGAGCCCGTCAGCTAACCCCGTAAGCCACGGAAAGAGGACGATGCCTCGCATAGCTGCATCCATAGCTCCGGACGCGATCCGGATCGAAGATGAGGTCTGGCAGGAAGCTTTTGACCAACGTGCACCGCGGCGACGGCGCCCTGCGCCGGCCCGCCGGCCGGTACCAGCTCGGCGGTCCGAGGCAGCACGTCCCCGGCGCCCCGAGGCGCGCGCGGCCGACCGCCTGGCTCCCCCACCGGTCCCCGCCACCGCGGTAGCCGCCGCGCCGCCAGCCAGCGAGGCGACACCACCGGCCGCTCCCGGCCGGCGCACGGTGGTCATCACGGGCCGCGGGGCGGAGCGCAACATGCCGTGGGAGACCGGGATCTCGCCTCGGCGCTCCTCCCGCCTGCCGCACCACCGCCACACCTTCAGGCCGGACCGCGTCGCCATGTGGGCCGTGTTCCTCGGCCTCCTGCTGGTGCTGGTGGCCGCGATGAGCGCGCACTAGCCGCGCGCGGCCGCATCACCGCCTGGCTCTAGCCGGCGAGCCCTCTTACGGGATCCGCGGGCCCCGCTGATCCTTCGTTTATCGGTGGACGTATAAGAAGAGGGGGAAGGACGCTTCCACAAGAGGCGTCTCTTCTATCGCAGCCCTTGATCGAACACGCATTCGCCGGTAGCCTTATCAATCGTAAGCTGGTCTTGAAACTAAAGGAACAGGCCAAAGGCCTGGTGGTCATATGAAAATCTCCATGAGCAGATTCCAAATCCACGACGATCTCACCGCGCCCGACGGCTCGGTGCCTGTGCTCAGGGGAGCACTGGCCACGGGCGGCCAGCTCCCGAACTTCCTCGGCGTCCTGGCGGGTTCGCCCGCAGCGCTTCGGGCCTACGCCCGGTTCCGCTCCGAGCTTCGGCACGGCAAGCTGACCCAGGCAACGCTGGAGCGGATCGCCCTGGCGGTGGCCGAGCACTACCACTCAGAGCCGGGGATTGCGATGCACTCACGCACCGCCCGGGCGGCCGGTCTGGCCATCGACGAGGTGGCGCAGGCCCGGCAGTTCACGTCCAAGGACCCCCGTGAAGCCGCCCTGCTCCGGTATCTCCAGAGCCTTCTGGAGGAGCACGGCCGAGCACCCATGTACCTCCACGAGGAGGCGCGCGAGGCCGGCTGGGACGACGAGCAGATCCTCGAGGCGATCGGCGCCGTGGCCCTGGAGGGGTTCGCGGCCATGGTCAACGTGGCCGGTGAGGTGCCCGTCGACGGCTCAGCTGAAGCCTCGCGGTCGCTCAAAGCGGCGTAAGCTCTAGCGGCGATGGGCGAGCGTGCGCACAGCCCCCGGGGGGAAGCGGGTAGCCCGTCTTGCTGTCCGCTCTTCCACGAGGCTGTGGAGCTGGTCGGGCGTCGCTGGACCGGGGCCATCGTCCGTGTGCTCATGGATGGCCCGCTGCGGTTCTCCGAGGTCTGCCAAGCCGTCCCCGAGCTATCTGACCGGTTGCTGTCTGAGCGCATGAAGGAACTCGAGGCGCGCGGCATCGTCAAGCGCACGGTGATCCCCGGCCCGCCGCTGCGCGTCCAGTATGAGCTCTCCGAGATGGGCCGGGACCTCCAGGCGGCGCTCGAAGAAATCGAGCGCTGGGCCGCGCGCTGGCTCAGGGACGCTCGCCCCGAGCCCGCCGCCGTCTAGCTCCGGGTTACTGCAGGGTGGCCGAGCGAGTGGCGCGGCCGTGACGCCAGGTGAGGCGTGAACCGTGCAGCCGCAGCGAGCCGGTCTTGATCTGCGTCCCCGAGTCGAGCAGCTGGCGCCGGTGACCATGGCCCGTACGGACTTCGGTCTCCCGAGCGGTCGAGATGATCGATTGGGCCGTCCCGATCCACGCCGCGGCGCCATCCGAGGAGACCACCAACGAGCTGACCGAGTTCGTGGCTTCTGGCCCCACCGATTTCTCGGTGGCCGCGAACGTTCCGAGGGAAGTGCCGTCACGCAGGTTGCGCACGAGGACGTCGGTGAAGCCGAAGTCCACCCCGCAGTGGTGCACCGCGTAAGCCACGGAGACACCGGCCAGCGCCACGCGCTCGATCCCGGACAAGCCGCCGATGCAGCTGCCTGACCGTCCCAGCCGGGTGATCCGGCGCGGCCGGTCCGAGCAGCCGTACACGAAGCCCCCGGTGGCGTAGACCCGGGCACTGGCGTCTATGGCCAACGTCCGCGCACTCGGCGGGCCGCACGCGGCTCCGGCTCGGGAGGTCTGGGCAACGGCCGACGCGGCACAGCCGGTGATCAGTCCCCCGATCACCGCGGGCAGGAGCCAGAATCGCACCGCCCGAGCATAGTTTGTGGGCGAGTAAGTAACGTTCGCTTCCGATGACCGCGACCGCCACACCGCTCAGCGCCGAGGACGTCAAGGCGCTGGTCAAGGAGCGGGAGCTCCGCTTCATCCGCCTGTGGTTCACCGACATGTTGGGCCAGCTGAAGTCGTTCTCGATCAACGCCACCGAGCTGGACGACGCGTTCGAGGGCGGTATGGGCTTCGACGGGTCCTCCATCACCGGCTTCAACCCGATCGAGGAGTCGGACATGATCGCCATGCCCGACCCCAGCACGTTCGCGATCCTGCCCTGGCGCCCGGTCGAGCAGGGCGTGGCCCGGATGTTCTGCGACATCGTGACCCCGGAGCGCACGCCGTACGAAGGCGACCCCCGCTACATCCTGCGCCGCGCACTCGAGCGGGCCAGCGCCCTGGGGTTCGACCACTACTACGTGGGGCCCGAGCTCGAGTACTTCTACTTCCGGGACTCGCGCTCCACCGAGGTGCTCGACGAGGGCGGCTACTTCGATCTGACCACGCTGGACGCCGGATCCGATCTGCGTCGGGAGACGGTGCTGGCGCTCGAGCAGCTGGGGATCCACACCGAGTACGCCCACCACGAGGTGGGCCCCAGCCAGCACGAGATCGACATGCGCTACTCCGACGCCCTGAAGATGGCCGACGACTGCATGACCTACCGGATCACGGTCAAGGAGTACGCGCTCAAGCACGGCCTGCACGCCACGTTCATGCCCAAGCCTCTGTTCGGCAAGAACGGCTCGGGGATGCACACTCATCAGTCGCTGTTCCGCGGCGAGGCCAACGCGTTCTTCGACGCCAATGACCCGTACTACCTGTCCGACGTGGGCAAGGCGTTCGTGGCCGGGCAGCTGCGCCACGCCCGGGAGATCTGCTCGATCTTCGCCCAGTGGGTCAACTCCTACAAGCGCCTCGTACCAGGTTACGAGGCCCCGGTCTACGTGGCCTGGTCACGCCGCAACCGCTCGGCGCTGGTCCGGGTGCCGCTGTACCACCCCGGCAAGGAGCGCACCACCCGGATGGAGCTCCGCTGTCCGGACCCCGCCTGCAATCCCTACCTGACCTTCGCCGCACTCCTCCAGGCGGGCCTGGAGGGGATCGAGCAGGGCTACGAGCTGCCCGAGCCGATGGAGAAGAACCTCTACCACCTGTCTGCGGACGAGCGGCGTCGCCTGGGAGTCGAGCAGCTGCCGGAGACGCTGGGCGAGGCGATCGAGCTGACGGCCGAGTCAGAGCTCGTGCTGCGCACGCTGGGCGAGCACACGTTCAACCGCTACATCGAGAGCAAGCGGCAGGAGTACGAGGAGTACCGGGTGCAGGTCACACCCTGGGAGCTCCAGCGCTACCTGCCGGTGCTGTAGGGTCGCCGGGATGCAGGTCGAATCCGAGACCACGGTCAAACGGCCGGCCTCAGACGTGTTCGAGTACATCGCCCACGCCGAGTACCTGCCCGACTACGTGACCGACTTCGCCAGCGTGCAGCAGGCCTCAGACGGCGAGCCGGGTCGTGGGACGCAGTACAGCTACAAGATGATCCGTGGCGGCGAGGGCAGCTTCGAATGGACGACGTTTGAGCCCACGTCTCGCCTGGCCTGGCACGGCCCGGCGGTTAAAGCGGGCCCCGGGTCGATGGAACCCTCCGGTTGGTGGGAGATCACGTCGGAGGGCGACCGCACGCGGGTCAAGCTGGTCATGGCGCCCAAGCCGGGTGGGCTGTTCAAGCTGCTGTCCCCGTTCCTGGCCGCGGGGATGCGCAAGGGGAACGATCAGGCGCTCGAGCGCCTCAAGCAGCGGCTGGAGCAGCCGTCAACATAGCCCGGAGCTCGTCGGGCCGGGTGACCGGCGCCTGGCAGGCGAAGTGCTCACACACGTAGGCCGCGGCCTGGCCGTCGACCGGCCCGCGCCCCTCCAGCAGCGGCACACCGTCGCCGGCGCCGCCGGCCAGGACGAGGTGCGGCCGCAGCTGCTCACGCACCACCCCGACGAGGGCCTCCGCCTCGGGCTCGGGTCCCACGATCGCCACCTCACGGACCGAGGCCAGATAGAAGTCCGCCGCACGCAGTAGGTGGCCAAAAGCCAGCGGATGACGCGCCGCGACCCCGAACAGCAGCCGGAGCACGCCCAGCGCCTGCTCGTCGTAGCGCCGTTGGCCGGACAGCGCGCCCAGCCGCAACAGGCCCAGCGCGGCTGAAGAGTTGCCGGACGGGATCGGGGAGTCCTCCAGGTCCTTGCGTCGCACCGGGAGCTCTGACTGGCCCTCGGCCGTCGTGAAGAAGCCGCCGCGCTCGGGGTCTCCGAAGCGCTCGATCATGGTGTCGGCGGTGGCCACCGCCTCGCGGTACCAGCGAGGCTCAAACGTCGACTCGTACAGGGTCAGCAGCGCCTCCAGGAGGTAGGCGTAGTCATCCAGGAACGCCGGGATGTGGTCAGTGCGCACTCGACCGCGCGCGAGCAGGAAGTCCGCGCACGCCACCGCCGCGTCGAGGTAGTCGTCGCGCCCCAGCACTGCGCCGGCGTCGGCCAGAGCCGAGATCATCAGCGCGTTCCAGGCCGTGAGGCGCTTGTCGTCGGTGCCCGGGCGGACCCGCTCGGACCGGGCGCCGTAGAGCTGGCAGCGGATCTCAGGCAGGCGGTCGGGCTCGGGGCCCCGCCCCTCGAGCACCTTGGCGCCGGCCTCGAACGGGCGCGGGCCGAAGTAAGCCACGGCCTCTTCGTACAGCGGGCCCAGCACCTGGCGCAACTCGTCTTCGGTCCACACGTAGAACTTGCCCTCGACCCCCTCGGAGTCCGCGTCCAGCGCGGAGTAAAAGCCGCCTTCGGATCCGCGCATTTCCCGCAGCGCCCAGTCGAGCGTCTCGGTGCACACCCGCCGCAGCCGCTCCCGGCCTGACACCTGCCAGCCGTGAAGGTAGGCGCGGGCCAGCAGCCCGTTGTCATAGAGCATCTTCTCGAAGTGCGGGACGGTCCAAGTGGCATCGACCGAGTAGCGGGCAAACCCGCCACCCACGTGGTCGTATATGCCTCCGTCCGCCATCGCCTCCAGCGCGGCCGTGGCCACCTCGGCCTTCCCCCGGGCCAGCAGCAGTTCAATCACCGAAGCCTGGGGGAACTTGGGCGCGCCGCCCCAGCCGCCGTGGGCCGAGTCGTGGGAGCGCACGACCTGCGCCACCGCGTCGGTCAGCGGCTCTTCCCGGATTGCCTCCGTCGACGGCTCCAGCCGAGCCGTGGCGTTCAGCGAGCGCCTGATCTCCTCTCCCTGGCGCGAGATCTCCTCCCGCCGCTCCCGCCACGCGTCGGACACGGCCAGCAGCACCATGCGCCAGCTCGGCAGCCCCTGCCGGGGCTC
>DASZGO010000035.1:0-5853 GCA_035938755.1 Solirubrobacteraceae bacterium
AGCTTTCCATCGCCCTGACTGTCGAGCACGAAGTCGTGGGCAAAGCGCGGACTGGCCTCCGGGACCAACGCGTTCGAGTCCGGGTCGGTGAGCGCGAGCGTCGTCGTGCTTCCCGGGTGGTTGCCGTCCCGGACCGGACCGGAGTTATCGGCGAAGGTCTTGCTCACCGTCACCTGGCCGACGCTGGGGGAGTCGACCTTGGCTAGCGCCACAGCGTTCGAGTCGACCGCGGCCGGATTCGACGCGCTGAGGTACACGTTCCCGCGGGGATCGACGCTGACCGCGTCCGTCCCGCCGCTGATTGCACCACCGGGATCGTTGTAGGTGAGATGGCGAAGCTGCGAGCCAGCGGGAGCACCAGGATCGAGCACGTAGAAGCTCGAATTGGCGTCCTCGTTGACCGTCAGGTAGACAACGTGCTTCGCCCTATCAGCGCCCAGGCCGTCGACCCGACCCGTCGGCGCCAATTGGTTGAGCACGTGGCCGGCGTCGTCGTACTCGATCACCGTCGACGTCGTGCCGTTGGGCCCAGGCTCTCCCTGTGGGCCCACGCCGTTCTGCCAGGCCACAAAAAGGTGACCGTCGAGCCGAACGATGTCGTCCGGTTTGCTCGTGGTGCTGCTGCCCACCGCGAACTGCTTCACCGAGAACCCCGGGGGCACATTCGGCAGCGCGGCCGAGGCCGATCCGGTCGCGACCGCCAGCCCGCCGGCAGCAGATATTGCGGCCACCGTCGCTCGCCAGCTCACCGTGTGCACAAAACTCAAAGCCATCTCGTCTCCTAGTTCGTGGAACGCGGATCGGGCGCCGGTCCCCGCCCGCACGTCCAGTCTCGCCAGGCTCGGGCCAAGGCAGGTGAACATCATGTGACGTGGCAGGCGGTGTCAGATCACGAACATCCGCTGCTGTCCGGCCGGACCCCGTGGGCAGCGCACACCGCCTGAAGCTGCTCCATCGCCTCGGCGGCTCGTTCGGGCAGCGCGTCCAGCGCGTCGGCGGCCAGCCGCAGCGCGTCGATCGTGACGTGGCGGGCCTCCAGGGCGAACCGACCCAGCCAGCGCACGGCCGCCCGCTCATAGCGCTCGGGATCTCCGTCGCGCAGGACCAGGCAGATCCGCAACGCGTCGTCGAGCGCGATCTGCGGCAACTCACGCGCGGCAGCCAGCACGACGGCCTGATTGTCCGTGTCGAGCGCTCGCCGAAACCGTGCATACGCGCTGCCGTCGCTGGTCACAGAACATATGTTCGCATGTTGCCCCGACGCTGGGCCGGCCGAAACGCTGCACGCTCACCGCACTCCTGATCCAATGGGGACATGATCCGGTCGCCGCGTGAGCCGCAACTGCTGCTGGCGCTGGCGTTCGCGGCCGGGAGCATCGATGCCCTCAGCTACCTCGGTCTGGGCCGGGTGTTCACCGCCAACATGACCGGGAACACGGTGCTCCTGGGTGTAGCCGTGGCCACCGGGACCTCCGCCGATACCCTGCGCGCGGTGGCGGCACTGGGCGGGTTCGTCCTCGGCGGCGCCGTGGGGATCCTGCTGATCGCGCGGCGACGAGGGTCCTGGTACCGGCTCACTTGGCCCGTGTTCGGGCTGGAGACCGCGGCGCTGGTTGCGCTCCTGGTGATCTGGCAGGCCGTGGGTGTTTCGCCCGTGCGCTACCTGCTGATCGTCCTGGCCGGCGCGGGCATGGGCGCCCAATCAGCTGCGACCCGCGCCTCCAAGGTGCCCGGCGTAAACACCACGTACATGACCAGCACTCTGCTGAACGCGGTGGCCCGGTTCGTGCTGCGCGACCGGCAAGTCCGCAAGCAGGCCGAGGACTCGCATCTTCCCGCGGCGGCGTGGGCCATCTATGGCGCCGGGGCGCTGGCCGGCGCGGCGGCCGTCGATAGCTGGCACGGGGCCGCCGTCGCAATCCCGCTGGCTATCGTGGCCGCGGTCAGCGGGTGGGTTGTGCGCTCGCGAGCGTCCGTGTCGGCGCCTCAGCGTGGATGATTGCGCGGCGAATCGAACTCAGGCAAAGGAGCAGAGATGGACTACGCCGACTACCACGACCTGCTCTTCGAGCGGGACGACCACGGGGTCCTAAAGATCACCATCAACCGGCCCGAGCGGATGAACGCCACCGACGAGCGGCTGCACTCAGAGCTGGCCCGCGTGTGGCGCGACGTGACTGTGGACACCGAAACCCGCGCAGTCGTGATCACGGGGAGCGGGCGGGCGTTCTCGGCTGGGGGCGACCTCGGCATGGTCGAGCGGATGTCCACCGACTACGGTCGGGTGGCCGGCATGGCTCGCGAGGCGACCGAACTGGTGCTCGGTATGGTCGACTGCGAGACCCCGATCGTGTCGGCCATCAACGGTCCGGCCGTGGGGGCCGGGCTGGCCACGGCGCTGATGGCCGACATCAGCGTGATCGCCGACGACACAAAGCTCAATGACGGCCACCTCCGGCTGGGAGTAACCGCCGGCGATCACGCGGCGATCATCTGGCCGCTGCTGTGCGGCATGGCCAAGGCCAAGTACTACTTGCTCACTGGCGGCTTCATCGACGCCGTGGAGGCGGAGCGAATCGGGCTGGTCAGCCGGTGCGTGCCCCGCGATCAGGTCCTCCCCACCGCCGTGGACATCGCCACCGGCCTGGCCACGGGGCCCCAGCACGCGGTGCGCTGGACCAAACGGACGCTCAATCACTGGGTGCGGGCGGCCATCCCGGCCTTCGATGCCAGCGTGGCATACGAGATGCTTACGTTCCTGGGCGAGGACGTGCGCGAGGGAGCCCAAGCCATCTCGGAGCGGAGGGCGCCCCGGTTTCCCAGCGGAAACCCCTGAATTGCGGCGCTAACATGTCTGGCCTCCCCTAAAGGATTTCCCCGGGAGGCGGAAGACTGCGAGGGGCCGGATGGCAAACAGCCACGCGCGGCATGGTGCAACGAAGCACAACTCGCCTCAATCGATTCCTCCCGCACGTCTTTCTAGCCACGGCGTTGGTTGTCGTCGTCCCGAGCTTGGTTGGCTGGGCCCTACGGGACACGGGCCTCGTGCCCTCGGCCCTGGTGGCGATCGTCCTGGTCGTGGGCATTTCGATGCTGTTCTCCTACTTAGGAGGATTGTTCTGGCGATCCAGGGCGAACTCGAGCGATCTTTTGTTCAGCGAGCTGATGATCTGGGGCTGGCTCCGGCGCTGGTGGAAAGAGCGACGCCTATCGACGGTGCTTGGCCTGCTCGAAGGAGTGGATGCCGCAGGCTCGGCTGAGCAGCCCGACCGCGATCGCCGCACACAGTTGCTGGTGGACCTGGCCGACGCCTTGGAGGCTCGGGACCCGTACACGCATGGTCATTCGCATCGGGTAGCCCGGCACGCGGAGATGATCGCGGAGGGGATGGGCCTATCCAGCGAGGAGATAGCCCGGATCCGCACCGCCGCCGCGTTGCACGACGTAGGCAAGATCAACATCCCGGTCTCCGTGCTACACAAGCCAGGCGCGCTGACCGATTCCGAGTTCGGGCTGATCAAGCGCCACGCAGATGACGGGGCGGACATGGTGGCGACGCTCGGCGACCCCCAGCTGACCAAGATGATCCGTCAGCACCACGAGCGCCTGAACGGCAGCGGTTATCCAGCCCGGATGTCAGGCGAGATGATCTGCCGGGGCGCGCGCATCATCGCGGTGGCCGACACCTTCGACGCCATTACGTCCACCCGCCCCTACCGGTCAGCCATGACGCACGCGCAGGCGGTGGAGATCATCAAGGGCGAAGCCGGCACCAAGCTGGACGCCGAGGTGGTCGGGGCGTTCGAGAGCTACTACTGGGGTCGCCGGCCGCTGGCCCTGTGGGTGGGCCTCACCAACCTTTCCGGCCGCCTGGTGTCCGGCCTGGGTGGCGGGGCGAACGCTACCGCCGCTTCGCTGACCCGCGTGATGGCGGCCTCGGCCATGACGAGCGCGAGCGCCCTAGCGATCACCTTGCCGCTGCTGCCCGTCGGCCGGTCGTCCGCGGCGCCCACCAGCGCCGTGGCGGCGACACCAGCCGCGCTGAGGTTCTCGGTGAATCCCCTCTCGCTGGCCGACACTCCCGGACCGGCGACGGCTGCCGGGAGGACTGGCGAAGCCGCGAAGCACAATGAGCGCGGCGCAGCCTCGGCCGCGGCGTTCTCGGGAAGACGTTACGGTGCCGTCCGCTTCGGGCTCACGCAGGCGTTCTCGAACGGATCCCCCCAACCCGGAGCCCTTTCCGCTGCGCCGGTGGGGGTGGTGCCCGTGACGCTGGCGAGTGGATCGGGCAGCGCGACTACCGCGGGTAACTCGACCACGTCCACAGTGAGCCCCGTCGGTGGCGCGCCCAGTTCCGGGACTGGCAACGAAGGTTCCAACCCCGCCAGCAGCGGCTCCGGTCACGGCGGCTCCGGTCACGGCGGCTCCAGCTCCGGCTCCGGGAGCAGCGGCGGTGGGGGCGGCGGCGGAAGCCAAGGCGGCGGCTCGAGCTCCGGAGGGGGTCAGGGCGGCGGCGGCGGCGGCGGCGGCAACGGCGGGGGCGGCGGCGGCAACGGCGGGAACGGCGGCGGTAAAGGCGGGGGCAACGGCGGGGGCAACGGCGGGGGCAACGGCGGGGGCAACGGCGGCGGTAAAGGCGGAGGCAATGGCGGAGGTCACGGCCATTAGCCTCCGTACCCCGGACCCGACTGGGGACCGGTGTAGTGCGGCATGAACGTCGTCGTCTGGCACGCCCACGGGATCAACCACGCGATCCAGGAGCCCGACGCCGACGACTCGCTGCTGATCGCATATGCCAACGAGATGATCCGCTACGGCTGACCGACCCGATCAGTCCGCCGGCCGCGACCGAGCCGACCGGATTCTGGCCCGCATCCGGGCCATCCCGGAAGGATTCGTCCAGACCTACAGCGACATAGACCCCGCGGCGCCACGCCTGGTCGGGCAGGTCCTGGCCAACACCACGGCCGCTGACATCCCCTGGCAGCGGGTCGTACGCGCCGACGGAACCGCGGCGCAGGGCTCAAGGCAGCTTGACCTCCTGCGTCGTGAGGGGGTCCCCATGCGGGGCGGCCGGGTTGACCTGCGGCGGGCCCGCCTACCGCGCGAGTACCTGGACGGGGGCTAACGCCACCACGGTCGGCGACGGATCTCGGCCACCTGAGCGGCCGGCTCCGCCACCTCGGGCAGATGCTCCCGCAGATGCTCCAGATGCTCACCGAGCCAGATCGCCCCTGAGGATCGGAGCGACATCGTGAGGCCATCGTCGGGAAAGCTCGGGGCTGGGAGGACGGCGAGCGACTGACCGCGCGGGCCATCCAGCTGCGCCGACAGGCGCTCATAGAACCCGACCAGGATCTCGGCTCGGTGGCTGAGCATCCCACCCGCCGGATCTGCGTGGTGCAAACGCGGACGCGGGAGCTTGGCGATCGAGTAGGCGGTCAGTCGCAGTCGCACCGCGCCTCCGACCACTCGCCAGAGCTCGTCCTGGCGCAGATGCTTGGCTCCCCGTTCCGCGAGAAAGCTACGCAGTGCAGCGTCGAGTCGAAGGCCGGCCGCCACGGCGGACTTGGCTTCGTCCGGCGGGTCGGCCCGAAGACCGCTCACCCAGCCCACCGTGTGTGACAGATAGGCCGCGCCGGCGCGGTATCCGTCGGCCAGGTCTCTGGCCACCACCGCCGCCATTCCTCGGGGCCAGAACAAGCCGCCCACCACAATGCTGACCGCACAACCCAGCGCTACGTCCTCAACTCGCAGCAGTCCGACGTGCCAGCCCACGGGAACCAGCAGGTTGAACAGGATTGCCACCGTGACGGTGAACGCGGCCTGCCCGACGGCGAAGGAGAACGCACC
>DASZGO010000036.1:0-12241 GCA_035938755.1 Solirubrobacteraceae bacterium
AGGCTATCTGGCCGCGCCCTGTCGTGCAAGAACCGCTCGCACACCCTTATGGCTTTTCTCACGGTGTCCCAGTGGAGCGCCGCGGGGGCGTCGGACGGCCAGTGGTAGTTGAGCGGCAACTTGGCGTGGGTGACCGAGGCCAGGGTGGCGGTCGGATAGCCGGCCCGGAGGGCGATCAGGCCGTCGGTCGCCGCCACGGTACGAATCCCGCGCCCGATGTCGACTCCCGCCTGAGCCGCCGCGTCGGCCAGCGCCTCGCGCAGCTCGGAGGTGTAGTCGCGCATCCGCAGCATTCCCTCGCCTTCCAGCACGATCAGGTCCGGGCCGCCCAGACACTCCAGGCACAGCATCTCGGTGTGCGCCGGGTCCAGGCCGGAGAAGTGGCGGCGGGCGAAGCCCTGCATCCCCTCCATGAACGACTCCTCGGAGCCGGTCGACACCAGCAGGACGCGCACGCCTTCAACCGGACGCTCGCGCAGCGCGTGGGCCAGCGCCACCAGGATGGCCACCGCGGTCAGGTTGTCGTTGGCCCCGGGCACCACGCGGCGCAGCCCGATGTCGGTCATCGTGGCCGCCGTCCCCAGGCCAAATGCCAGCCCCAATCCCGCCGTGCGCTTGGAGGACAGGATCGCGGCGGCCAATGCCAGGACCGGACCGGCCAAGACCAGGTACATGATGGGGAAGGTGTGACTGGACCTCTCGTGCGCCTCGGGGGCCAGGCGGGGCCCAATCTCCCCCAGCGCCGGGTGGAACACCAGGCCTGAGTGCGCCGCATCGTGGTGAGCCAGGACGACCACCGTGCGCTCGGCCGATCGGTCACCGGTCTCGGCCACCACGTTCCAGGTTGGCCGGTGCGGCAGCACCGCCCGGCGGAACCACAGGCGTCCGCCGCTGACGTCGTCCCACACCGCGGCTGCGCCGGTACCCGCGGCCAGCGCGGCCAGCGCCCGCCGTTTCCGCCCACCCCGGCGCAGTAGCGCTAGGGCAGCCCCGGCCCCGAGCAGGTTGGCCAGCGCTAGCGGCCACCAGTACCCGCCGTGGGCCCGCTCCTGCTCAACGTCCACCGTGCAGCCGAGCTCGCCCAGGCGCTGGGCGATCCACTCAGCCGCCCGGCGCTCACCCTCCGAGGCCGAAGGCCGCTCGAACGTGGCCAGCTCGTGAATCGCGTCCTCCCAGGGACCGTAATCCTCGGAGGTCGTCGGGGTTGCTTCTTCCAGGGCCATGCGGCTATTGTGGCGAGGCCCGGGCAGCCACGGCTCCCCGGTCCCGTCGATGGCACCCACAACCGGACAGTCAAGAGGGCAACGCACGGGGGTCACCGCCTCCGCCCCGCAGACCACCGGCGCCCTCGAAGTCCGGCCGGTCCGCTCGCGCCGGGACCTGAACACGTTCATCCGGGTGCCCTGGCGCCTCTACCAGGGGTGCGCCAACTGGGTGCCGCCGCTGATCTCCGAGCGCAAACGGCATCTCAGCCGCCGTCGCAACCCATTCTTCGAGCACGCCGAAGCCGAGTACTTCCTGGCCTGGCGCGGCTCCAAGCCCGTGGGCCGGATCACCGCTCACGTCGATCACCGCATGAACGAGCTGCGCGAGAACCGCTGGGGCCTGTTCGGGTTCTTCGAGTCAGACCGCGACCCGGAGACAGCCCATGCCCTGCTGGCCAGCGCCGAGGCGTGGCTGCGCGCGCGCGGACGGGACCGGATGATCGGGCCGTTCGACTTCTCGACCAACCACGAGTGCGGCCTGCTGGTAGAAGGCCACGAGTGGATGCCCCAGATCCTGGAGAACTGGCATCACCCGTATTACGGCGACCTGCTGGAGGGCGAGGGCTTTGTCAAGGCCATGGACCTCTACAAGTGGCGTATCGACTATGCCGATCGGGACCAGCTGCTCCCGGTGATCACCGAGCTGGCCGACAAGCTCGAGCCGGAACACGGGGTCCGCCTGCGCCGCATGCGCAAGCGCGACTTCAAGCAGGAGGTGCGGGCGTTCATGGAGATCTACCACCAGGCGTGGTCTGAGAACTGGGGGTTCGTGCCGCTCACCGAGGCCGAGATGGACCACATGGCCAAGGAGCTCAAGCCGGTGCTCGACGAGGACTTCGCCTGCGTGGCCGAGACCGCCGATGGCGAGGTGGCGGGCGTGTCCCTGTCGCTGCCCGACTACAACCAGGTCCTGAACAAGGTCAATGGTCGGCTGCTGCCGCTGGGTTGGGTCAAGGCGCTGCGCGGACGGAAGAAGATCAACATGATCCGGGTGTTCGCGCTGGGGGTGAAGCCGAAGTACCAGCACACAGGCGTGGCGGCCGGGCTGTACCGGGACGTGTGGGATGCCTGCGGGCGGCGCGACGTTGATGCCGAGACGGGCTGGATCTTGGAGGTCAACGAGGCGATGAACCGGGCCATGGAGGCGCTCACCGGCACGATCATCAAGCGCTACCGGATCTACGAGCGGCTGCTGGAGCTCGGCGCCGAGCCGGCCTACCCCGGGCCCACGGACTCGTAAACGCGCCGCAGAAATCCCGTCGCGCTTCCATCACCGCTGCTAGTCTCGGATCGCCGCTGGAAGCGGCATTTTGAGGATCAGTGATGGTTTCCCGCGAAGAACATATGGACAACGACGAGCGACCGCGAAGTAGCAAGCTCGTGGCCGGTGTCGTGGATGCCTGCTTGTCCTTCGGGGACTGATCCCGGAGCCTGATAGGCCTCCCGCCGGCCGCGGGTAGCAGCGGTTTAGGCGAAAGGAGGTCGAGCGATGGCGAGCAAGCCGACGCCGGGCGCGGTGTCCACGCCTGAGCGGCGCGAGCGTGCCGTGCTCGACTCCGCCCACGTTGGCGACATCCGGGGGGCCTTCGGCACCATCAAGGAGCACGAGCAGGCGCATCGCGGTCTACGTTCGCGCGTGCTGGCGCTGCTGGCGATCATTGGCCCGGGGCTGATCGTGATGGTGGGTGACAACGACGCCGGGGGCGTCGCGACCTACTCGCAGGCCGGACAGAATTACGGCACCAGCCTCCTCTGGGTTCTCCTGCTGCTAGTTCCGGTGCTGATCGTCAACCAGGAGATGGTGGTGCGGCTGGGTGCCGTTACCGGGGTGGGCCATGCCCGCCTGATCAAGGAGCGGTTCGGCCGCTTCTGGGCCTGGTTTTCGGTGATCGACCTGTTCGTCTTGAACTTCCTCACGGTGGTCACCGAGTTCATCGGCGTGAGCTTGGCTTTGGGCTACCTCGGGGTGTCCAAGTACGTCGCGGTACCCGTGGCCGCGGCGGCGCTGATCGGCATCACCGCCAGCGGCAGCTTCCGCTCGTGGGAGCGGGCCATGTTCGTGTTCGTGTTCGGCAACCTGCTGCTGATCCCGCTGTTCTTCCTGGCGCACCCCAAGGCGGGGCCGATCGCGCATGACTTCTTCGTGCCCGGGATTCAGGGCGGTGTTAGCTCCACCTCGATCCTGCTGATCATCGCCGTCGTCGGCACCACGGTGGCGCCCTGGCAGCTGTTCTTTCAGCAATCCAACATCATCGACAAGCGGATCACCCCTCGCTGGATCAACTACGAGCGCCTGGACACGTGGATCGGCGCGATCGTCGTCATCATCGGCGCGGGCATCCTGATCTCAGTCTCGGCGTTCGCCTTCCAGCACACGCCGTACTTCGGGCATTTCACTGACGCCGGCGGAACCGCCAGCGGCCTCAAGCACACGATCGGATCCACCGCCGGGGTGTTCTTCGCTGTCGTGCTGCTGAACGCGTCGCTGATCGGCGCCGGTGCGGTGACTCTGGCCACCGGCTACGCATTCGGTGACCTGTCGGGCGTCAAGAGCTCTCTGAACCGGAGCTTTTCCGAGGCTAAGGGCTTCTATGCCGTATTTGGCCTGGTGGTGGCCGGGGCGGCCGGCATCGTGCTTATTCCCGGCGCCCCCCTGGGGGTCATCACCGAGGCGGTGCAGGCTCTGGCCGGAATCCTGCTGCCCAGCGCCAGCATGTTCCTGTTGCTGCTGTGCAACGACCGGCAGGTGCTGGGTCCCTGGTCCAACGGCTTTTGGCTGAACGTCCTGGCCACGGTGATCGTGTCGGTCCTGCTGCTGCTGTCGCTGATCCTCATGGCCACCACGCTGTTCCCCCACGTGGACGTCAAGGCGTTGTCGCTGATCGGCGGAGGCATCCTGGCTGCCGTCCTTCTGGTGGGCGGAGCGTTTGCCCTGCGGGCCCGCCGGACCGGCGCCGCCGTCACGGTGATCGAGACCGCGCCTTCGGTCCCGCGGGAGAGCTGGACCATGCCCCCAATCGCGCTGCTCGAACGCCCGCCGGCCTCCACCTCACGCAAGCTTGCGATGCTGGCTATGGAGGGCTACCTGTTGCTGGCCGTCGCATTGCTGATCGTCAAGGCGGTTCAGCTGGGAGGCGGCTGAGCTGCGCCTGGCGGCGGGCACCGGGGGCAACCACGCATAATCGGTTATCAATGATCGCTCGCTACACGCGGCCCGAGCTGGCCGCCATCTGGTCGGACCAGGCCCGGTTTGAGGCCATGCGCCAGGTGGAGGTGGCCGCGTCCGAGGAGACCGACGGACCGACCGCCGACGAGCTCGAGGCGATCCGCGGCGCGACGTTCACCGTCGCGGCGATCGCCGAGCGCGAGAAGGTCACCGATCACGACACGGCGGCGTTCGTCGACGTGCTGGCCGCCTCGGCCGGGCCGGCCGGGCGCTGGATCCACCACGGCCTCACCTCCAGCGACGTCCTGGATACCGCGCTGGCCCTCCAGCTCCGCCAGGTGGCGGCCATCCTGGTGCCGGACGCGCGCCGGCTGACCACGGCGCTGGCGGCCAGGGCTCGGGAGCACGTTCACACGTTGTGCGTGGGCCGGACCCACGGCATCCACGCCGAGCCCACCACGTTCGGGATCAAGCTGGCCGGCTTCGCGTTCGAGGCCGACCGCAACGCCCGGCGCCTGGAGCGGACGTTCGACCAGGCCTCGGTGGGCGCCCTGTCCGGCGCGGTGGGCACGTACTCGGCCACTTCGCCGGAGTTCGAGCAGCGGGTGCTGCAGCGTCTGGGGTTGGAGCGCGAGTCGGTCTCCACCCAGGTGGTGGCTCGCGACCGGCACGCCGAGCTCCTGAGCGCGATCGCGCTGGCCGGCGCCGGGCTCGAGCGCCTGGCCCTGGAAATCCGGCACCTGGCCCGCACCGAGGTGGGAGAGGTCTCCGAGCCGTTCGCCACCGGACAGAAGGGCTCGAGCTCGATGCCCCACAAGCGCAACCCGATCAAGTCAGAGCAGGTGGTGGGACTGGCCCGCGTCCTGCGGGGCAATGCCCTGGCCGGGCTCGAGGACGTGGCCCTGTGGCACGAGCGTGACATCTCGCATTCCTCGGTGGAGCGGATCGTCCTCCCGGATTCGACCACGCTGCTCGACCACATGCAGCAGCGGATGCTGGGCCTGGTTGACGGAATGGTGGTCGACGCCGAGCGGATGCGGGCCAACCTGGAGCTGACCCATGGCGCCCTGTTCTCGCAGCGGGTGCTGCTGGCGCTGGTGGAGCGCGGGCTGTCCCGGGACGACGCCTACCGGATCGTGCAGACGCTGGCCCAGCGGGCGATCAGCGAGCGGACCCCGCTCCGGGTCCTGCTGGCTGGCGAGCCCGAGGCCCAGGGTCTCGACCTCGATGGGATCTTCGACTACGCCCCGTTCGTCCGCTACGCGGACGAGATCGTGGAGCGGCTGGACGCGATCGCCTGACGGCCAGGCGGCGCTCGGCCGGCGCCCGGGCCCCGCCCGCCACCGTCCCGGGCCGTTGCTAGATTCACTTCGTGACCTCCCTAACCGACCTTCCCCGGATCGCCTCCGGAAAGGTCCGCGAGATATACGAAGCCCCAGGCCGGACGCTGCTGCTGGTGGCCTCCGACCGGATCTCGACCTACGACGTGGTCCACCCCACGCCGATCCCGGACAAGGGGAAGGTGCTCACCGGCCTGTCGGCGTTCTGGTTTGAGCGCACCGCGGACATCATCGCCGGGCACATGGTCTCGGTCAGCGACGGCGTGCCGGAGGAGGCGCGCGGCCGCGGCATGCTGGTCCGGCGTCTGGACATGCTGCCGGTGGAATTCGTGGTGCGGGGCTACATCACCGGATCGGGCTGGAAGGACTACCAGCAGACTGGAGCCGTGAGCGGGATCGCGCTGCCGTCGGGCCTGCGCGAGTCAGACCAGCTCCCCGAGCCGATCTTCACCCCTTCGACCAAGGCCACCACGGGGCACGATGAGGCGATCGACTTCGAGGGTGCGGTTGAGCTGATCGGGGACCGTGGGCTGGCCGAGCGGGCGCGCGACGCGTCTGTGGCTCTGTACCAACACGCCGCGGCCCACGCTCGCGAGCGCGGGATCATCCTGGCCGACACCAAATTCGAGCTGGGGCTGGACGCCGACGGGACGCTCACCCTGGGCGATGAGGTGTGCACGCCTGACTCCTCACGTTTCTGGCCGGCCGACCCGTATGAGCCGGGCCGCTCGCAGCCCAGCTTCGACAAGCAGTACGTGCGCGACTGGGCTTCCTCCACCGGCTGGGACCGCACCCCGCCCGCCCCGGCCATCCCCGACGAGGTGGTTGCCCGCACCCGCGAGAAGTACATCGAGGCCTACGAGCAGATCACCGGTCAGGCCTTCGACACCTGGCTCGAGCGCACCAGCGCGTGATGCGCGCCCGCGTCCTGGTTAGACCCAAGGCGGGCATCCTTGACCCGCAGGGCCAAGCGGTGGAGCGCGCCCTCCCGGCGCTCGGCTTTCAGGGCGTTCGCAACGTCAACGTCGGCCGCTTGATCGAGCTCGACGTGGACGACCCGGCCCGCCTGCCAGAGATGTGCGAGCGCCTGCTATCGAACCCGCTGATCGAGGACTACGAGATCGTGGAGACCGGCTCGTGAAGTTCGGCGTGGTCCGCTTTCCCGGCTCCTGTGATGACGTCGACGCGCTCCAGGCCGCCCAGCGAGTGGGTGAGGCAGTGCTGCTGTGGCACGGCGACCGAGACCTCCAGGGGGTCGACGCGGTGATCGTGCCGGGAGGTTTCTCCTACGGCGACTATCTCCGCGTGGGCGCGATCGCGCGGTTTGCCCCGGTGATGGAGGAGGTGACCGATTTCGCGGCCGCTGGCGGTCTGGTGCTGGGGATCTGCAACGGCTTTCAGGTCCTGTGCGAGGCCCATCTGCTGCCCGGAGCGCTGCTGCCCAACACCTCGCTGCGATTCGTGTTCCGCCAAGTGGAGCTCGAGGTGGCCGACGCCGCCACACCGTTTACGCGCGCGTGTGGATCGGACCCGCCCACCCAGCGGCTGTCGATCCCGGTCAAGCACACCACCGGCCGCTACTACACGCCGGAACCGGTGCCGGTGGTGCTGCGCTATACGGCCGGGCACAATCCCAACGGCTCCCAGGACGACATCGCGGGGGTATGCAACGAGGCGGGCAATGTGTTTGGGCTGATGCCCCATCCAGAGCACGCGGTCGACATCCTCACCGGGTCGATTGACGGGCTGACCATCTTCGAGTCGATGAGAGCGCATGTCGAAGACCGCGTCACCGTCTGAGGCTCGGCACCGCCAGCTCGGGCTCACCGACCACGAGTACGAGCTGATCGTCGAGCGCCTGGAGCGTCCGCCCGGCGACGTGGAGCTGGCCATGTTTTCGCTGATGTGGTCCGAGCACTGCGGGTACAAGCACTCGAAGAAGCTGCTGCGCCGGCTTCCGACCGAGGGTCCTCATCTGCTGCTTGGCCCCGGAGAGAACGCGGGCGCCGTTGACGTCGGCGGTGGTCTGGCGGTGGCGTTCAAGGTCGAGTCGCACAACCACCCCAGTGCCGTCGAGCCCTTCCAGGGCGCGGCGACCGGTGTGGGGGGGATTCTGCGCGACGTATTCGCCGTGGGCGCCCGCCCAATCGCCGTGCTTGACTCGCTGCGCTTCGGCGAGCCGGAGCACTCGGAGCGCTCGCGTTACCTCCTGGAGCACGCCGTGGCCGGGATCGGCCACTACGGGAACTCGATCGGGGTCCCCACGGTGGGTGGAGAGATCTACTTCGAACCTTCCTACGAGCAGAACTGCCTCATCAACGCGATGTGCCTGGGGCTGGCTCCGCGTGATCAGCTGATCCGCTCGGCCGCCGCCGGCCCGGGCAACGTGATCGTGCTGCTGGGGGCCCTCACCGGGCGGGACGGGATCGGCGGCGCGTCGGTGCTGGCCTCGGCTGAGCTGGGCGAGGGCGATGAGGCCAAGCGTCCGTCGGTACAGATCGGCGATCCCTTCACCGAGAAGAAGCTGCTCGAGTGCTGCCTGGCGCTGCTCGAGGCGGGTCTGCTGGTCTCCCTCCAGGACCTCGGCGCTGCCGGGCTGACCTCATCAGCCTCGGAGATGGCCAGCAAGGGCGGCGTGGGCATCGACATCGATGTCTCGACGGTCCCGCTCCGCGAGCCGGACATGGAGCCATTCGAGATCATGATCTCCGAGTCGCAGGAGCGGATGCTGTGCGTGGTGGCTCCCGAGCAGATGGCGGCGGTGCTCGAGCTGTGCGAACGCTGGGAGGTCCTGGCCACGCCGATCGGGTCCGTGACCCGGGAGGAGCGGCTACGGGTGCTGAACGCCGGCACGGTAGTGGCCGATCTCCCGGTGGGCGTTCTGGTCGACGATTGCCCACTGTACGACCTGGAACCGATCCAGCCCGCGCTCGAGCTGTACGGCGCCGGCCCCGCCGTCCTGACCGGCGAGGAGTCCCCCGGGCGGACCCTGCTCGCGCTGCTGTCCTCACCGAATCTGGCTTCACGCCGTCCCGTGTTCGAGCAATACGACCCGGTTGTCCAGTCGCGCACCGTCCGCCGCCCCGAAGCGGCCGACGCCGCCGTGCTCAGGCTGCCCGACGGCTCGGCGATCGCTGTGTCGATCGACGGAAACGGCCGCCGCGTGGCCTGTGAGCCCCGCCGCGGAGCCAGCGAGGCCGTCTACGAGTGCGCGGCCAACCTGGCCTGCGTGGGCGCCGAGCCGCTGGGGCTGACCAACTGCCTGAACTTCGGTAACCCGGAGAAGCCTCACGTGGCCTGGCAGCTGGCTGAGGCCATCGAGGGCTTGGCCGAGGCCTGCGAGGAGCTGGGCATCCCGGTGGTCGGCGGCAATGTCTCGCTGTACAACGAGGCACCCAGCGGCCCGATCTACCCCACCCCGGTGGTGGGGATCGTGGGCAAGCTCCCGGACGCTGCCCGCGCCGGTCGGATCGCGTTTGGCGCCGAGGATGACGCGATCGCGCTGATCGGGCCGTTCGCGCCATCGGCGGTGGGTTCAGAGCTGTCCAAGCTGCAAGGCCAGCCGCCCGTCGGTCGGCTGCCGGCGGCCAACTCGGCTGCCGTTCAGGCTGCGCACGCCGCGGTCCGTGAGGGCGTTCGGTCCGGGGCGTTTCACAGCGCCCACGACATCGCCGAAGGTGGCCTGGGGGTGGCGCTGGCCGAGTGCTGCCTGGCTGGCCGGGTGGGGGCGCGGGTCGAGTTGCCCGACGGCGTCGACCTGTTCGCCGAGGCACCCGGCCAGGCGTTCCTGGTCTCCGGTCGCCGAGAGGCACTGGCCGGCCTCAACCTGATCGGTCGCGTGGGGGGCTCCGAGCTCGAAATCGCGGGTCAACTCTCGCTCGCAGTTTCCGACCTGGACCAGGCCTACGAGCAGGGACTGCGGAGGTTCATGTGAAGCCCGTTGCTAGCCTTGAATCCCGAGGCAAGGCCGAGGGTCGCTCCATGCCTATGGAAAACGATCATCGCGACGGACCTCGCGACGAGTGTGGTGTGTTCGGTATCTACGCGCCGGACCGCGACGTCGCCCGCTTGGCCTACTTTGCTCTGTTCGCCCTCCAGCATCGCGGACAGGAATCGGCCGGTATCGCCACTGCCCCCCGGGGCGGCAGCATCATGGCCATCCGGGAGCAGGGCTTGGTGGCGCAGGTGTTCAACGAGCACATGCTCCGATCGCTGGCCGGCGATATGGCCATCGGGCACGTGCGCTACTCCACCACCGGCTCCTCGGAGTGGGAGAACGCTCAGCCGATCGTGCGCGACGATCGCCGCACCCTGGCGCTGGCCCACAACGGCAACCTGATCAACGCGGTCAAGTTGCACGCCGAGCTGCAGGCCAGTGAGGTCCCGTTCAGCTCGACCTCGGACTCGGAGATCATCGCGGCGCTGCTGGCCACCCACCCGGCGGACCGGATCGAGGACGCGGTGGCCGATGCCATCCCCCGGCTCGAAGGCGCGTTCTCGACGGTGATCATGACCGACCAGGCGGTGGTGGCCTTCCGCGATCCCCACGGCCTGCGGCCCCTGGCCCTGGGGGTGATCGACGGCGACGCCGACCGCGAGCCCAGTTACTGCGTGGCCAGCGAGTCGTGCGCGTTCGATCTGATCGGCGCCCGGTATCTGCGGGAGGTACGGCCTGGGGAGATGATCACGCTGACCAAGGGCGGCTTTCGCTCGCGGGTCGTGGTGGAGGCCGAGCGGAAGGCGTTCTGCGTGTTCGAGTACATCTACTTCGCCCGCCCCGACTCGAAGATGGCCGGGACCGTGCTCCAGGTGGCCCGGGCCCGGATGGGCGAGGTCCTGTGGCGTGAGGCCCCGGTGGTGGCCGACCTGGTTATCCCCGTGCCCGACTCGGGCAACGCCGCGGCCCGCGGTCTGGCCCGGGCGGCCGGCCTGCCCCAGGACGACGGGTTCATCAAGAACCGCTACGTGGCCCGCACCTTCATCCAGCCCGGCCAGGAGCTGCGTCGCCAAGGCCTGCGGTTGAAGTTCAACCCCCTGCCCGAGGTGGTTTCCGGCAAGCGGCTGATCGTTGTCGATGACTCGATCGTCCGCGGGAACACCACGCGCCAGATCGTGCAGATGCTGCGCCAGGCCGGCGCAGCGGAGATCCACCTGCGGATCTCGGCTCCCCCCATCAAGCACCCCTGCCACTACGGGATCGACATGTCGACCCGGGAGGAGATGATCGCCCACGGTCGGACGACCGAGCAGGTGGCCGAGGAGCTTGGCGCCGACTCGCTGCACTACCTGTCTCTGGAGGGCGTGTACGAGGCGGTGGGGACCACCCGCGCCACCCACTGTGACGCCTGCTTCACCGGCGAGTATCCGCTGGCCGGCACGGAGTCCTCCCCCGGCAAGCACGCGCTCGAGTCCGAGCTTCCGCTGATCGACGCTTGAAGCTCGCCGTCCTCGCGTCGGGAACCGGTACCAACCTTCAGGCGTTGCTGGACCGGGTGCACGGGCGGGATGGGATCGAGATCGTGGCTGTGGCCTCCGACCAGGCTGCCGCGCCCGCGCTGGCCCGAGCCCGGCGGGCGGCGGTGCCCGTGCGCGTGTTTCCCACCGTCGAGTTCAGCGACCGCGCGACGCGGGACCAAACCATGGCTGGCTGGCTGGCCGGCCAGGGGGTCGAGCTGGTCGTGCTGGCCGGCTACATGCAGCTGCTCTCGCCGGGCTTCCTGGATCGTTTCCCGGACCGGGTGATCAACGTGCACCCGGCTCTGCTCCCCGCCTTCCCTGGCCTGGAGGCGATCCAGCAGGCGCTGGACTACGGAGTCAAGGTGTTCGGGGTCACCGTCCACTTCGTCGATTCGGGCGTGGACAGCGGCCCGGTCATCCTCCAGCGCGCAGTGGAGATCCCCGCTCCCACCTCCGTCCAGGAAGTGGTGGCCACGCTTCACCAGATCGAGCACCAGCTGCTGCCCCAGGCCGTACGGCTGATCGCGGGCGGCGCGGTGAGCTTCGATCCGGCCAACCCGCGACGTGTGGTGATCGACCCCGACCGCTCAACCCGCTCCGCGTCGTGATCGAGCGGTAGAGTCGTGGTCTCCATGGAATCCGGCACCGAGTCGGTCAAGCGCCTGGAGCCGGCCGGACCTGGCGAGGTCCGCGTCGCTCGCGCGCTGGTATCGGTGTCCGACAAGACCGGGGTGGTGGAGTTCGCTCGAGGTCTGACCGAGCTGGGCATCGAAATCGTGTCCACCGGCGGCACCGCCCGGGAGCTGTCGGAGGCCGGAGTCCCGGTGCGCTCGGTGTCCGAGCTGACCGGGTTCCCGGAGATCATGGACGGGCGGGTCAAGACGCTGCATCCCAAGCTCCACGCCGCCCTGCTCGCCCTGCGCGATCAGCCGAGTCACCTCGAAGCGGCCGAGGAGCACGACGTCGAGCTGATCGACCTGGTGTGCGTGAACCTGTACCCGTTCGAACGCACG
>DASZGO010000037.1:0-9190 GCA_035938755.1 Solirubrobacteraceae bacterium
CCCACGGGCACGATCAGCGCGTTCTTGACCATCTGAGCCTTCATCAGACCCAGGATCTCCGAGCGGAAGTCCTCGGGCCGGTCAGACCACCGGATCCCGCCCCGGGCGACCTTGCCGCCCCGCAGGTGGACGGCTTCGAACGTCGGCGAGTACACGAAGATCTCGAACCGCGGGCGCGGGCGGGGAAGTAGCAGCAGCGCCGACGGGTCGAGCTTGATCGACACGTAGGGCAGTGGCCGGCCGTCGGAATCGGTGCGGAAGTAGTTGGTCCGCAGCACGGCCCTGATTACCGAGAGGAAGCTGCGCAGGATCCGGTCCTCGTCCAGGCTCGCCACGCCATCGATCGCCATCTCCATGGCCCGGGCCAGGCGCTCGCCCAGCTCAGGCGCGCCAGCATCCGGGTCGAACCGGGCGACGAACAGCTTGACCAACAGCCGGGCGATGTCCGGGTGTCCGTTCAGCGTCCGCTCCATGTAGGCGTCGGAGTAGGCGATCCCGGCCTGGCGCAGGTACCGAGCGGCGGTGCGCAAGATCACGATCTCCCGGGCTGTCAACGCGGCGCGCAGCACCAGGCCGCCCAGCCCGTCATCCTCGAACTCGCCGCGCACTGCCCCGATGAACGCCTCCTGGAACAGGTCCCCCACACGCTCCAGGTCCTCGGCCCCGGTGCGGAGCCCGAAGTCGTAGATCCAGGCGGCCTCGGCGCCCTGCGGAGTGATCCGGAACGGCCGCTCGTCGATCACCCGCGTGCCCATGTGCTCGAACGTGGGCACCACATCGGACAGGGCGATGGCCGTGGCGCTGTACAGCCGGCAGCGCAACGCCGTAGCGCTGTCGTTGACCAAGCGGTACAGCCGGATGCCGGTGCCGCCGGCCTGGCTCAGCCCCTCCAGCTCGCCGATGTCCTCGACGGCCTGGCGAGCGCCCGAGTCAGAGCGATATCCAGCCGGGAACGCCTCCTGGTAGCGCTGATAGAGCTCAGCGCCGCCATCCTCGCCGCGCTCGGCCCGCAACGCGGCCGCCAGCTCCTCGTCCCATCCCCGCAGCGCGTCCACCAGACGCCCCTCGATCGCGTCCAGATCGAAGCTCTCGGGCACGCTTTCCGCGGACCACACCACGTAGTTGACCCGGACCAGCACGGACTCGGAGAGCTGGATACCCCAATCGATCTCCCGGCCGCCAAACGCGTCGAGCAGAATCGACTCGGCGCGCTCGCGATTCTCAGTGTTAAAGCGGTCCCGCGGAACCGTCACCGTGCAATAGACAAAGCGGCCCAGCGGATCCGGCCAGGCGAACAGCCGCACGCGAGGCCGCTCGCCCAGGCGCAGCAGCCCCATCGAGATCGTGAATAGGTCCTCGACGCCGATCTGGACCAGCGCATCCCGCGGCAGCGTCTCCAGGATCTCCAGGAGCGCTTTGCCGTCGTGGCTGGCTGCGGGGAACCCCGCCCGCTTCAGCACCCACTTCACTTTGCCCCGGAGCAGGGGAATGTCCAGAGGGCTGGTGCGGTACACCGTGGTGGCGTAGAGGCCCAGGAACCGGCACTCGCCGACCACCCGGCCCTCAGCGTCGAACCGTTTGACCCCGATGTAGTCCAGGTGGGCCGGGCGGTGCACGGTGGCTCGCGAGTTGGCCTTGGTGAGCACCAGCACGTACGGCCGGTGCGCCAGTTCGGCTACCCGGCCCCGGAGTAGCTTGGCCGGCGTCCTCGGGGCCCCCCGCAGGATCCCCAGCCCGGTGTCCGGAAGCGCGGTCAGCGTGGACTCGGACTCATCTCCCGGTAGGTCGTACTCGCGATAGCCCAGGAACGTGAACTGGTCGGCGGCGAGCCACTCCAGGAAGGCCGCGCTCTCCGCCACCTCGTCCGGATCCACCGGCAGTGAGCGTCGCTTGAGCTCGTCCGCCAGCTCCAGGGCCCGGGACCGCATGGGCCGCCAGTCGGCGACCGCGGCGTGCACCTCTCCCAGCACGCGTTCGACCCCGGCCTGCAGCTGCTCCAGGCGCTCGGGATCGTGCGGGCGCCGCACGTCAGCCCGGAACACCGACTCCGCGATAGCGTCTGCGGCGTCGGCGTCCGGCTCCAGGATCTCCGTCAGCCGCCCGGCCTCATCACGGCGCACCCGGATGACGGGATGAATCGCCACCTCGATGGTCAGGCCTTGGCGGGCAATCTCCATCGTCAGCGAGTCGACGATGAAAGGCATGTCGTCACTGACGATCTCGATCACGGTGTAAGGCGACGAGTAGCCGTCGCGCTTCTCGGCGGGGTCGAACACGCGAACCTTGGTCTGGCCTGGAGCGCGGACCGCGGCCTCCTCCAGGTGGGCCAGCGCCGCCCCCAGCAGGTCCTGGCTGGTCCGCCCGGCCAGGTCGTCGGCCGGAACCCAGTGGTAGTACTGGCGGACGAACGCCTCGGCCAGCTTGCCCTGCCCGTCCCCCACGCTCTCCCGGGCGTCCCGGCACAGGGCGTCGATCAGGTCGGATTCAAGCTTGCCCGCCTTGACCGCCATTCGCGCTGCTCCGATCCTCCTCTGGGAGTTCGAGGGCCGAACCCAGGTGGAGCCTACCCGGGCGGCCGCGGGTATCCTGGCCGACGTGCGGGAATCCGCTGTCCGGGAGGAGCCAGTCGCACTGGAGCCCAACGACCGTCTGACGGCTCCGGGTAACGCGATCCCGCGCCGGAGCCCCGACGAGCTCACACGCGGGGACTGCTGGCGAGCGTTTATGCGCCTGCGCACGCCGCCCATCCTGCTGGTGGCCATCGTCGGCGCTCTGGGGCTTCGCCTGGCTCTGGGGCATTACGACTGGCGCGACGCGGCGGTGGTGGTCGGCGTGCTGGCGCTCACCCCGCTGGCCGAATGGGTGATCCACGTGTACTTGCTCCACGCCAAACCGATCCGGGTGCGCGGCCGGCGCTACGACCTGATCGCCGCTCGTGAGCACCGCGCCCATCACATGGCGCCAGCCGAGTTGGATGGGGTGCTGATCCCGACCTACGCGGTGCTCCTGTTCATCCCCCAGATCGCGCTGACCGTCTGGCTGTTGTCGTTCCCTATCCACGCGCTGGTCGGCGGCGACCGCATGGCCCACGCAGCCACGGGGCTGTTGACCAGCTACGTATTCCTGGGCGTCTATGAGTGGTGCCACTTCCTGATCCACACTCCTTACCGCCCGCGCGGGCGCTACTACCGCACGATCTGGCGCGGTCACCGTCTGCACCACTACAAGAACGAGCACTTCTGGTTCGGCGTCACCTCGACGTTCGGCGACCACATGTTGCGCACCGCCCCTGACCAGGCCACGGTGCCCAAGTCACAGACCGCGCGGACGCTGGGCTAGCTGTAGCGCCCCCGCTTGGTCTAGCCGCTACGCTCTAAGGGCCGGGACGGCGCCAAGGACTGGAGGGCAGTTGAAGGCTGCAGTGATGAAGGGGTGTCTGGTGGCGTTCGCCGCCCTGGTTCTGCTGCCCGCCGCCGGCCAAGCGGCGGCAGGCGGGGTTCAGCACCTGAGCTTCCACGCCGGCCCGTACCGGATCACCCCCGGCGCCAACCTGATCCTGCTCCAGGCCAACAAGGTCCCCAAGCCGGCCCAGGACGGGTTCATGATCCGAGCGGCGCCGAATCTTCGGTACGCCAAGCCGGACGGAACCTGCTGCGCTGGCATCCCCCGGGTGGACGTGCTCCACCTGCACCATGGAGTGTGGCTGAGCGACGGGACGGCGGGCGTGGGCGAGGCTAACGGCTACGGCGGGTTTTACCCGTTCATGGCCACCGGCGAAGAGAAGACGGTCTTCTCGGTGCCGAGCGGCTACGGCTACCCGGTGGGTGCCCAAGACCATTGGCTCTTCAACTACATGATCCACAACCTGACCGCCACGCCGGCGCAGGTCTACGTCACCTACAACATCGACTTCGTTCCGGCCACCTCACCGCTGGCCGCCCACATCACCCCGGTCCACCCGATCTGGATGGACGTCGAGAAGGGCCACCTGTATCCGGTGTTCGACGTAAAGCGCCTCAGCGGGAGGAACGGCAAGTTCACCTTCCCCGACATGGCCAAGGACCCCTACGGCTCGGGACCGCCACTCAACACGTTCACCGTCCAGCACACGGGCCGGCTGGTCGGCACCGCCGGCCACCTGCACCCCGGCGGCCTGTACGACGACCTGGATCTGATCCGCGCCGGAGCCACACCTAGCGGCGGCGCCACACCCGGCGCCGAACCGAACTCGGTGCGGCTGTTCCGCTCCAGCGCTCACTACTGGGATCCCCGTGGCCCCATCTCCTGGGACATGGCCATGGGGGCGACCTCGGCCAATTGGCGCCCGGAGGTCAAGGCCGGCGACACCCTGCGCGTCTCCGCCACCTACGAGACCAAGCGCGCATCCTGGTACGAGTCGATGGGGATCATGGTGGTGTGGGAGGCCTGGGATGACCAGAGCGGCGTCGATCCGTTCACCCACAAAATCGACCTGAGCCAGCACCTGACGCACGGACACCTGGCCGAGACCAATCACCACGGCGGGTCGGTTTGGGTGGGGGCCACGATCTCCAGCCGCCAGGATTGCCGGCGCCACCAGGTAGTGATTGCCGGCTTCAAGTACCTGCCCGGCGACTTCCGGGCCACCGGTCAAAACCGCTGCATCCCCACCGTGCGCAGCGGGCAGTCGATCACCTTCACCAACGAGGACGCCAGCAGCCAGTCTGGCTTCAACATCCTCAACCCCAGCCCGGCCTACCTAGGGTCGATCTTCCACACCGTGACCTCGTGCCAGAACCCGTGCGGGCTTGACACCGGCATCTCCTATCCGCTGGCCAACGGCGCGGGCAACTTCGACTCCACGCAGCTCGGCAAGGACACCCCCGCCGCCGGCAACCTCAGCTGGCAGAGCCCGACCAGCCTGCCTCCAGGCACCTATACGTATTTCTGCCGGATTCACCCCTTCATGCGAGGGGTATTCCGCATAGTTCGCTAGCCCTAGGCGACAATGCGGCCGTGCCGACGTGGCGTAGCTCACCCCTGTGGCTGTGTCTGATCGCGCTGGCCGGGTGCGGTGGCGCCAGCCAGCCGGCCTCGCACGGGCAGACCGCCGCCATCGCCCCCACGTCCACCACGCCGGCCCCGGCGGTGGACGAGCTGACCGCGGCCCAGCAGCCTTCCACCAGCCAGTTTCCGGCTGCCGCAGGACACTCGCTACGACAGCTCAGCGCTGGAGTGGCCTCCACGGCTCAGTTCGGCGCGGCCACCGGCACCTACACCCCGGGCACGCGCCGGTTGGCCTTCGCGCTGACCACCAAGTCCAACCAGCTCATCTACGCCCCCAGCG
The DNA here is from genome assembly GCA_035938755.1 of Solirubrobacteraceae bacterium. Classification (GTDB taxonomy): domain Bacteria; phylum Actinomycetota; class Thermoleophilia; order Solirubrobacterales; family Solirubrobacteraceae; genus Palsa-465. The sequence continues at coordinate 5,327 of DASZGO010000037.1, forward strand.
CGGTGTACCTCGCGACCAGCCCGACCGCGCCGGCCCAGGGGCCGTTCCTGGCGCCGGCCGATCCCACGACCGTGCCGGCCCAGTTTCGCAGCGCCCAGAACGCGGGGCCGGGCGGACTGAAGGCCATCTACCACACCCAGCTTCCCCTGCCCCACCCGGGCGTCTATGACGTGCTCACGCTGACCCGGACCGCCCACGGGATGATCGGATCCCCAGGCGAAGTCGCGGTGGCCGCCAGCTCGCCGATTCCCGACGTGGGCCAGCGACCACCGGCCATCACCACCGACACGCTGGCCTCGGTGCACGGCAACCTCAGCCTGGTGACCACCCGCACGCCGCCTGAGCAGATGCACTCGGTGTCCTTTGGTCAGGTGCTGGGCCAGCGGCCGGTGGCCCTCCTGTTCTCGACCCCCGAGCTGTGCACCTCCCGGGTCTGCGGCCCGGTCACTGACATCGCGGTCGACCTCCAGTCACAGTTCGGCAGCCGGATCACGTTCATCCACCAGGAGGTCTACGTCGACAACAAGCCGAATCTGGGGCTCCGCCCCCAGCTCAAGGCGTTCCACCTCCAGACTGAGCCGTGGCTGTTCACGGTCAACCGGCGCGGGATCATCGCGGCCCGGCTGGAAGGAGCGTTCGGGGTGAACGAGGTGCGACAGGCGCTGCAGGCGGCCCTGAGCGGCTAGTGGGCCGAGCGGCGCCGGGGGACCCCGAGCAACGCGGCTTCGACGTTGCGCAGGCGATCGACATCCCCCCGCATGCCGGCGAGGGCGTCGTTGAACAGGTACGCCTCGGCCAGCCGGACGATTGCGTAGGCCAGGTCAGCCGGCTCGACCGGTGGGTCGTAGTGCCCGGCGTCGATCTGCTCCTCGATCACGCGGCCGATCATGGCCACCATCCGAGGCTGCACGCTGCCCCCGCTGGAGGTGATGATCCGCAGCGCGGTGTCGCGCTCGTGCTCCAGGAACTGACGCAGAGCCGGGGCGTCGGCCAGGCGCCGGTTGAACCGATCGAAGATGTCCAGCAGCACGGCCGCGCCGGTGCCGTGGGCGCTGGCGCACACCTCGGCGAACACCGGCTCGGTGGCGGCCACGATGGCTTCCCCGATCAAACCGTCGCGCGAGCCGAACCAGCGATAGATGGTGGAGCGGCCAAGTCCCAGCTCAGCGGCGATGGCCTGGACGTCCACGCGCCGGCCCCGCAGGTACCGGTACACCGCGGCGTCGAGGACGTCCCGGCGGCTGGCCGCCGGCCGGCGGCCCCGGCTGCGCGAGGTCTGGGTGGTCTCGGGCGCGGCCTCCATCTCCCGCCACGGTAACGACCGGCGTCTCGGCAAGGCCCCCCGCCCGGGCTGACCCCGAGTGAGAGGCGCCGGCGACGCAGCTACGGCGTGCCCGAGGGCAACGGCTGGCAGTTGGCCTGCCGCATGTCGGCGCAGCTGGCCGGGGTCCCCGAGGTGTCGTGGAGCGAGTACTGGGACATGTAGTAGAACGACGCCGCGTGGGACACCGGGATGCCCGCGATCGTGTACGGCACGTTGCCGGCAGTCGGGTCGCTCGGGCTCTGCAGGGCCAGTGACGGATCGAACACCCCGGCGCCGATCGAGTCGGAGTCGGCGCTCGAGTCGAACCCCGTCGCGGTCAGCCGCTGGAACCCGGTCGGATCGCCCTTCAGGTAGCGGTCGAACCAGGCCACCGTGTAGTACGAGGCCATTCGCTCGGATAGCTCGTTGGCAGGCAGCACGTACGGGATGTAGCTGTAGGTCAGGTGGGTGGCGTTACGGAACGCGACCTGCATCGAGTCATAGCCCGCGGCCACCACCTGGCCGTATCCCGCCGCCTTGCTCTGGGCATCCGGCGGCGAGCTCATGGGCTGCGGGTTGAAGCCGTAGTCGTTGGTCAGGGCCAGCGCCGGCACGTGGATCACCTTGCCGTCACCCCACTGCTCAGCCGCGGGGATCGTCTCGCCGCCACCCGAGCAGTTCTTGATCGCGCCCAGGTTGTCCCAGGCCACCACCGTCTTGACCCGCTTGTCGCACTGGCCAACCTCGCTCACCGCGGCCGCGCCCAATGAGTGACCGGCGATCCCGATCTGCCTAGGGTTGAGGTCGGCGTAGTACGGATTGGCCGAGGAGTCGAACAAGTTCAGCGAGTCCTCGGCCCCTTGGTAGAAGTTGTAGCTCTGCTGGTAGGGGACACCCTGGCAGGACTGTGGACTGGTGCAGTTGGACGAGGAGGGCAGCAGATCCGAGTCGCCCTGCCCCTGGACGTCGTAGGTCATCACCTCATAGCCATGCGCAACCAGGTCCTCGGCCGCCCAGTAGTACAGCTGCTCGAAGGCCTGCACCGAGCCGTCGGTGATCACCACGCCGGGCCAGCCGCCGGCGGGCGGCGTGCCCAGCGGCTCGAATACGTGACCGCGTAGCTGCGCGCCGTCGGCGCCAGTGAAGTTAATCCGCTGCACACGGCCGATACCCAGGGCCTGCCAGCGATCCAGCGCCCGGAACGCGTCCGAGGCTTGCGAGCCCGGGATGAGCGTGGTGAGGCCACCGTGGATGTGGCCGGGACCGTCACCTGCCTGCTCCTGGAGCTGGGCCGCGTACAGGCTGTTTCCCTCGGCCCGGTTGGCATTGCCGTACGCCGGGCTGTCGACCTGGTCGCGCAGTCGCAGCGTCGCGCAGTATTGGTTGACGGCGTCCCGCTGCTGCCAAGCCGCGGTCCCGGGCGCCGGATTCCCGGCGGGGTCCAGGCAATCCTGGTAGTCGACCCCGACCGCCGGCGCGTGCGCACCGCCGAGCACGTGGGCGGCGTAGTACGCGACCTCGGCCCGGGCGAACTGTTCCGGGGAGGTCCCCGGCTTGGCCTGCGCCACGCCGGGCAGCGCCAGCGCCAGCGCCACCAGGCCGGCCGCAGCGCGTGGACTCCTGACGGCTTTCAACATGACTCTCCCCTGTCTCGATTGGCGCTCCGGCTGGAGCCAGGCTGCGACTGAGCCAACCACAGCCCGGACAGGCGGTCAAGACATATCAGGGCGCTTGTGTCATATCGGTACGTTTTTCGTCCCGACGATCGGCCGCCGCGCGCGCTACTTGATCTGAATGTGGAGCTCCGTGGCGCACTGGGCACCGAACTGCTTGGCTTCGGTCTTGTGAGCGTCGAGCTCACCCAGCGTCTTGACGCCTGCTGCCTCGTACTTCTTGATCACGCAGTCGGCGAGGTCATTGAGCTGCGTCTGGGTGGCGTGCGTCCCGACTGCCGCCTGCTTCTCGCCCGCGATGATCGCCTTGCGAATCGCCGGGTCCGTGATCGGGGTCGACGGCCCGACGTTGGCGGTGGTTGCCGTGCTCGAGGTGCCCGGCGTGCTTGGGGTAGCCGGCGTACTCGGGGCCGGGGTCTTGGCGGCCGTGCTCTTGCTGCTGCTCGAGCTTCCGCATCCGGCCGCCGCGACAGCCGCGACGCTCAAAATCAACGCAACATGGGTCTTGCCCAACCTGGTCATCGATCACTCCAATCGGTTACTTCGCCGGCGGGTGGTGTGTGAGGCGCCGGCACTCTATTTGGGCTTGATGTTCAGCTCCTTGACGCACTGAGCGCCGTAGGCCTGAGCCTGGGCGCGGCGCCCTCCCAGCTGTCCGACTGTCTGGATTCCCGCAGCCCGGAACTTCTTGATCGTGCAGTCGACCAGCTGGGTGAGCTGCGGATGGGTGAGGCGGCTGCCCAGCCGGCTCGCCGTGGCCTGGATCAGCAGGGCGCGGGCTGCGGGGTCGCTGATCGGCGTCGATGCCGTGACCTGGCCGCCGGAGGTGACGGTGCCGGTCGTGCTTGGGGTACTCGGCGTGACCGGCGTGCTCGGGGCCGCGGGGGT
>DASZGO010000038.1:0-6720 GCA_035938755.1 Solirubrobacteraceae bacterium
CCGGAGGAGGTGTAGGGAATGGCCACCAGGAGGTAGTGGTAGGTGGTTTCCGCCTGAAGACCGCTCAACGGGGCGGCGACCAGCACCGAGTCTCTGCCTGGCTTGATCGTCCCCACCTGAGACGTCTGCCCGTACTTGGTCGTCGTTCCGTAGGCGAACTCCCAGACCGTGGTCTCGCTCTGCGGGTTCACGTATCCGTAGGCCGTGGCCGAGGACATCCCCGCGGCCACCTCGCCGGTATAGGCCACGGCGGCCTGGGCGGGGGCGGCGGCGATTCCCAGGCCTATGGTCGCGACGACGCCGGGTAGCCCGATGCGCATCCCCCTCAAGATCCCCATTGGCGGCGATGGTAGCGAGCGCACTGCACGGCGACTGTAGTTCTAGATGCGGATGATCCCGAGGAACTGGCGCATCAGGCCGAGCCGGCCCTCGATCCGAACCCGCCGGCCGGCCACCATCCCCAGCGCGTTCCAGCCTCGGCGGTTGATCGGGTTGGGCAGCCCTCCGACCAGCGGCGCCACCAGCAGGCCGACCAGATCCGGCAGCGCTCCGCTGACCCGCAGATCCGGCGCGAGTACCGCGCCGTCCTCCACCAGCACATGATGCTCGCCGAAGCGGATCCGCACCGGCGGGTACTGGTCGGCCAGATTGAGCTCGATGACGGCCCGGAGCTGGCTGGCTGGCACCGGCCGGCGCTGGACGCCGCGATCGACGATCGCCATGATCGCGGGGGCCAGTCCGCCGCGCTGGTGCTCGCCTAGCTCGACCTTGGGGGGGTGGTGGGACATCCAGGGCGATCGTACGGCCGGGCCCGCCGCGGCGCCCGCGTCGCCCGGCTGTGACAATCCCCCGCCGTGGACTTTGCCCTGAGCGACGACAAGCGACTGCTGCGCTCCACGGTTCGCGAGTTCGCCACCCAGGAGATCGCGCCTGTGGCCGAGGAGCTCGACCGCACCAAGGCCTTCCCCTACGAGATCGTCCAGCGGCTGGGTGAGCTCGACCTGATGGGAATCCCGTTCCCCGAGGAGCACGGCGGCGGAGGCGGCGACTCGCTGGACTATGCGTTGGTGGTGGAGGAGCTGGCGCGGATTGACTCGTCGGTGGCCATCACCCTGTGCGCGCACACCTCGCTGGGCACCCAGCCCGTGTACCTGTTCGGGTCAGAGGAGCAGAAGGCCGAATGGCTGCCGTCGCTGTGTCGCGGCGAGCGGCTGGGCGCGTTCGGGCTGACCGAGCCCGAGGCCGGCTCGGACGCCGGCAACACCCAGACTCGGGCCGTGCTCGAGGACGGTGAGTGGGTGATCAACGGTTCCAAGCAGTTCATCACCAACGCCGGAACCAGCATCTCAGGGATGGTGGTGATCACCGCGGTGACCGGGGGCAACGGCTCGGACCGTGAGATCTCCAACCTCCTCGTGCCCAACGGCACCCCCGGGTACGAGCCCGGCGAGCCCTACCGGAAGATGGGCTGGAACGCTTCCGACACGCGACCGCTGTCGTTCAGCGATTGCCGGGTGCCGGCCGAGAACCTGGTCGGCCCGCGGGGAGCAGGGCTCAAGCAGTTCCTGCGCGTGCTGGACATCGGGCGGATTGGCGTGGCCGCCATGGGCGTCGGGCTGGCCCAGGGCGCGCTCGAGCAGGCGCTGGCCTACGCCCGGGAGCGCCGGGCCTTCGGGCAGCCGATCTCCAAGTTCCAGACCATTCAGGCCAAGCTGGCCAACCTGTCCACCGAGATCGAGGCCACCCGCCTCCTGGTGCACAAAGCGGCCTATCTCAAGGACCGCGGGGAGAACTTCACCCTGACCGCCGCACAGGCCAAGCTCAAGAGCGGCCGTCTGGCCGTCCACGCCGCCGATGAGGCCGTGCAGATCCACGGCGGCTACGGCTGCATGGAGGAGTACCCGGTGTGCCGCTTCTACCGCGACGCCAAGGTCCTGACCATCGGCGAGGGAACCGACGAGGTCCAGGAGCTGGTCATCGCGCGTCAGCTCGGGGCGTAACCGATTTGTTGCAGGTAGAGGTCTTGTTTCGTCGCAGGTCGCCGCGCGATCCTGGCCGCCATGGGCAGCGGACGATGGCGAATTGGTTAGCGCATGGCGAACCAAAACGCCAGAGTCGTCGCGGGCCGCATGGCCGGCCGGCAGTTCGGGCGGATCTCTTGGGCTCAGCTTCGGAGGCTGGGGTTTGCCGGCGCCACGATCAACGCATGGGTCAAGCAGGGCTACCTCTACCACCGGCTCCCCGGTGTGTACGCCGTCGGCCACGACGCCCCCGGCGTCGAGGCTGAGCTGGCGGAGGCCCTGCTGTACGCCGGCCCGGGGGCAATGCTCAGCCACGGTACGGCCGCCTGGTGGTGGAGGTTGATCGACCGGCCGCCCTCGACGATCAATGTGAGCACGCCGAGAAGATGCCGATCTCGACGCGGAATCGCCGTGCACCAGCGGCGCGACTGCCGGCGCACGTGGCGCCAGCGCCTGCCGGTCACGAGCGTCGCCCAGACCCTCCTGGACTTCGCCTCCGCAGCTTCGCTGAACCGGGTGCGCACGGCGATGGCGAGGGCCGAGTACCAGCGGTTGCTGAACCCTGAGGAGGTCGAGGGGCTGCTGGGGCCCGGGCGGGTGGGCGGCAGAAAGCTCCGGTCGGCGCTCAGGCGCCATCAGCCGAGGCTGGCCCAAGCCCGGAGCCCCACCGAGATCGCCTTCTTCACGCTCTGCGAGAAGTTCGGGCTCCCGCTCCCGGAGGTAAATGCCCGGGTCGCCGGCTGGACGGTCGACTTCTTCTGGCGCCAGCAGGGGGTGGTGGTCGAAGTTGACCCGTACGGCAATCACCACACCCCGGCCCAAGTTGATCGCGACCGCCGCAAGGACCTCGCGCTCCGCGCCACCGGGCTGGTCGTCCACCGGTACAGCCGCGACCAGGTCGAGCAGGCGCCAGCCGCGATTGCGGCCGACATGACAGCCGCCCTCGCCCGGCGTGGAGCCACCTAGCTAGCGCCCGATCGCCTGCGGGAACTTGAACACGTGCTCGGGGTCCACGAGATCGCGGATCGCCACAAGCTTCGGGTAGTTGGCGCCGTAGTAAGCGTGGCGCCAGTTCTTCAGGCTGGCATCGATGTAGTTCTGGTAGGCCTGGCCTGACGCATACGGGCGCAGCGCGGCGTGAGTCTGGTCGAGCCAAGCGGCGGCCGTGTTGGTGAAGTACTGGATGCAGAACAGTGCGTCGCGGTGTGCGAATGCCGTGGCATCCGGGGCGGGCCGGTTGAGCGCGCCGCCGTAGGCGTCGAACAGAAGCGCGGCCGAGCCGCCACTCTGGGCCAGGCTCTCGACCGCCCCGACCATCGTGCTGCGCCCCGCCGCCGACACCGGGCGGGTGATGTAGTCGGACTTGGCGTGGAACGGCTCTCGCGGGATCGTGCCGCCCGGGCTCGCTCCCTGGGTGTGACAGCCGGTGTAGTCGATGTGCCGGCAGCCGGCCCAGATCAGCTGGAGGCCGAAGTAGTCGTGGGTCTCCGTGACCACGGTCGCCCCGGGGACTGCCGTCAGCGGGGCCAGCAGCCGGGGCAGGTCGCTGGCCGGGCCCAAGTACTGGCCGCTCGTGTTCACGCTGGGGGTGCCGGCGTTTGACTGGAGGTGAAAGATGCAGGTGATGCCGTCATTGGTGTGCGGGGCCCAGCGCTGCCAGGCGTCGATTGCCTCGCTGGCCGACGACCAAGGCCACCTCACGTTGAAATATGCGGCATTGGCCGGCACCCGGTGGATGCGGAACGTCATCCGCGTCACCACGCCGAAGTTCCCGCCGCCACCGCCTTTCAGCGCCCACAGCAGATACGGGCTCGTGCGCCGGCTTACCTGGCGGACGCATCCATCCGCGGTGACGATCTCGGCCTCCACCAGACTGTCGGAGGTGAGACCAAACGCCCGGCCTGTCAATCCCTGTCCTCCGCCCAGCGCCAGCCCGGCAATCCCGACCGAGGGGCACGAGCCGGCGGGAATCGTCACCCCGTGGCGGGCCAGCGCCGAGTACACGTCGATCAGCTGGGCACCCGCCCCGATCGTGACAACGCCTGCCCGGCGGTCGATGGAGACCCGCCTCAGGTTGCGTAGGTCAACCACCAGTCCGTTCCGGATTACGGAGTAGCCGGCGTAGCTGTGCCCGCCGGAGCGCGCCCGGAACGGCACGTCGTGCGCGATCGCCCAGCGAACCGCGTCCCGGACATCGCGGGTGTCCAGCGGGCGCGCCACGAAGCCCGGCAACACGTGATCGAAGTTCTGGTTGTAGATGTGGGCGGCGTCAGGGAACCCCGGCGACCCGCGGGTGAGCACAGGACCGCGGATCGCGTCTCTGAGCCGGCGTGGTATCGGCCGGCGCGGCCAGCACGCGGCTCCGAGCGCCGAGGGTGCGGCTGCCTCCAGGCCCAGGAGCGTCAGACCGCCGGCGCCCATACTGGATAGGAATGCGCGACGGTCGATCTGGTTCATTTCGCTAGTCCCCCGGCGGCTCGAGACCTTGGTGGTCGAGGATCGTACCGGCGGCGCTCGCCGGATCGATCTCGCGTGACACCACCCGGTTCAGCAGCTCTCTGACCTCCGGGTCCTCGCGGATCGACGCTTCGAGCTCACGGCGCATGCGGTAGGTGGCGATGCCCAGCACCTCGTTCATCAGGTTGCGCCGCCGGCGCTCCATCAGCGTGCCCTCGGCCTCGATGTGCGCCCGGTGCCGGTCGAGCTGCTCCACCAGCTCCTCCATGCCTTCTCCGCGGGCGGCCTCGGTGCGGACGATTGGGACCTCCCAGGCCTGCCGGGGGCCGAGCGCCAGCACGCCCTTGATCTCACGGACCATGGTGTCGGTCAGCGGGTGGTCGGCCTTGTTGACCACGATCACGTCCGGGATCTCCATCACCCCGGCCTTGAGCGCCTGGATCGAGTCGCCCGACCCGGGCATCAGCACCAGCACCACGCTGTCCGCGTGATCGATGATGTCGACCTCGGCCTGACCCACGCCGACCGTCTCCAGCAGAACCAGGTCCCGGCCCGACGCGTCCATGAGCAGGGCCGCCTGGAGCGAGGCCTCGCTCAGCCCGCCCAGGGCGCCCCGGTTGGCCATCGAGCGGATGAATACGCCGCTGTCCAGAAAGTGCTCGGCCAACCGGATGCGGTCGCCCAGCAGCGCCCCCTGGGTGAACGGCGAGGAGGGATCGATCGACAGCACCGCCACCGTCCGGCCGCGTGCGCGCTGGAGCTTGGTCAGCGCCGCCAGCAGCGTCGACTTGCCCACGCCCGGGGGCCCGGTGAAGCCCAGCACAGCCGCCCGCCCGGTGTGCGGATAGACCTGGCGGACCAGCTCCCAGCCCTCCGGATCGTCGTTTTCGACCAGCGTGATGGCGCGGGCCAGCGCCCGCTTGTCGCCCGACAGCAGGCGCTCAGCCAGGCTTTGCTCGGTGGCAGACACAGCGGCGAGCAATCATCGCAGCCCGTACGATGGCGCCGTGGCCTCCACGCGCTCTAAGCCGGTCGAGCCGGAGGTCGAACCGGCTGCGATCCCCAGCATCCTCCGCTCGGGTCCCCCGCCTCTGCACGGCGGGGTGTGGACCTTCCTTCGCTTCGCCGCCCGCCACCGCATGCTCACGCCCGGGTACCTCCTGCTATTCGTGCGCTGGGTCTGGCTCAAGCTGCGCTGGCGCGGCCGGCTGCAAACCGACGGCATGTGTTTCGTGTGCCCGCGGGTCAAGTTCGAGATCGGGCGCCACGCGTTGATCCGGCTGGGGCGCTGGTCGTGGATCGGGCACGGCACCAAGATCCGGGCCCACGAGGGTGAGGTCTCGATCGGAGCCAAGTCCGTCCTGGGCCAGGAATGCACGATCTCGGCCTTCCAGCACGTCTCGATCGGCCGCGAGTGCATCGTCGCCGACCGGGTGATGATGATCGACTTCGACCACGGGGTGGTCGAGGTGGAGCGCCCGGTCCGGCTTCAGGGCATCTATAAGCGCGATGTGAGGGTCGGGCACAACGTGTGGATCGGCTACGGCGCCGGCGTGCTGCGTGGGGTGAAGGTGGGCCACAACTCGGTGATCGGGACCAACTCGGTGGTGACCACGGATGTGCCTGAGAACGCCGTGGTGGGGGGGGTTCCAGCCCGTCTGATCCGGACGCGCCAAGCGCCGCAGACGTTCCGCTGGGGCTGACTCACGCTCTCGGGGCGGTTGCAATCCGCCGGGGAGATCGTCATCATTTCTGTGGACGCAACGGAAGCGTCCAGGTGTGAGAGCGACTGCGAGGGCGAATGGCTTCATCGGGGAGTAGGGCAAGACCACAGCGCGGGACGAGCCAGCGGGGCGCCGCGGCGGCCATCGTTCTGGCCGTGCTGCTTGCGGTCGTTGTCGCGGCCTGCGGCAGCTCGTCGTCGAGCACCGGGATCAAAGGAGCCAGCGAAATTTCCGCCCAGCCGGTGTCAACCGCGGGCCGGGACCCGTTCATGCCTGCCGTGGGGAAGGACCGGGCGGGGATAACGCCCCCAGCCGCCGCCAGCTCCTCAAGCGGGCCAGCCACCTACGTCGCGAGCACGCCGGGCCTGTACGGCGGGACGCGGAACATCTCGAGCTGCGACGCCAAGCAGATGGTGGCCTACCTCCAGCAGAACCCGGCCAAGGCCACCGCGTGGGCAGCCACCCTGGGCATCAACACCAGCATGATCTCGACCTACGTGTCGAAGTTGACCAACGTG
>DASZGO010000039.1:0-2740 GCA_035938755.1 Solirubrobacteraceae bacterium
AGGACGAGCGACTTGGGCTCCAGGGGGAACACCCATCTGCCCGAGGCCGATGATCGCGGGTGACGTCGGTGACCCACGCCGGCAAAGGGGGCCAGCCACTTCTGAAACGCGCGAGCGTCATTGCGCCCGCCGCCTGCCGCGAATACCCGATTGGGCGTCGAGGCGCTTGTGGAGGCCAGCGCCGTGGCTGCAACCAGGAGCAACCCGGCTACGGCGCCGAGCAGCGCCGGCCGCATGTGGGCGCGACATCGAATGAGGCCGGACCACCGGCCGTGGCAAGTGCATGCGGACATGCGGAGACCCGCTTTCGTCGGTTGGGTAGCTGCCGTGCCGCCTGCGGGGTTAGCTGACGGGCTCGCGCTCAGAAGCTGAGCGCTGCCGGCGGATCACCACCGGATTCGCCCCAAGAACTTGGGTCCCCCGCTCCCCCGGCTGGCACCCGAGGGACTCGGCGAGCGGCACACCGTAGGGCCAGATAGCGCCTCGATCTGTGCCCTGCCGCACACATACGTTGAGCGGAGGCTTGACATGTGACCAAATGGTCACATATACTGCGACCCATGGACGAAGTGTTCAAGGCACTGGCTGATCCGACCCGTCGGGGCCTGCTCGACGAGCTGTTCAAGCAGGACGGGCAGACCCTGACCGCGCTGGAGGAGCGGGTGGACATGACCCGGTTTGGCGTGATGAAGCACCTGCGGGTGCTGGAGGACGCCGGGCTGGTCATCACCCGCCGGCAGGGCCGGGAGAAGCTCCACTACCTGAACACCGTCCCGATCCGGCTCGTCCACGACCGGTGGGTGAGCAAATACGCCGAGCCCTGGGCGGCCACGCTCAGCCAGCTCAAGACACAACTGGAGGACAACATGCAAGCCGTCAAGACGGTCTCATGGGCCGAGGGCACCGCGCCGGTGGCCGAGGGCACCGCGGTGTTCGAGGTCTTCATCAAGACAACCCCGGAGCGGCTGTGGGAGGCGATCACCGATCCCGAGCAGCGAGCCAAGTACAGCTTCGGCGTCCAGACCCACTCGGACTGGACCCCCGGCTCGGATTACACAGCCGGCATCCCCGGAGTCGTGGACATCGCCTCGGGCCAGAACGTCGAGGTCGACCCGCCGCGCCTGCTGGTGCAGACGTTCAACGCGCTGTGGAGTGACCAGGTCAAGGCCCAGGGCCAGACTCGGGTGACGTGGGAAATCGAGCCGGTCGGCAGCTCCTGCCGCCTCACCGTGAGCCACGACCAGTTGCCGGCCGGCGCCAACGCCGAGCTGTACGGCGGCTGGCCGATGATCCTGTCCGGGCTCAAGACGCTGCTCGAGACCGGCGAGTTGCTCGATACGCCGGGATCTCTGCGCTACGCGGGGGCTTAGGAGACCGAGGCGTCGCTGAACGCCGCAGCGATCTCCTCCACCGTGGGGCGGCGGTCGAGCTCCAGCAGCTGCTGACTCGGCCGCCAGCCCTCCAGGCGCTCGACGCGGCCCCCGGATACGGCGAACACCTGCCCGCTCTCGGTGCAGCCGGCGCTGGCCAGGTAGGCCACCAGCGGCGACACATTGCCGGGATCCATCCGGTCGAACGCGTCCGGCTCCTCGGGCTCGGCCATCATGTCCTCGAGGCCCGGTGTCTGCACGGTCATCCGGGTGCGGGCGCCGGGCGCGATGCAGTTGACGCGCACGCCGTAGCGACCCAGCTCGGCTGCCGCCACCTGGGTCAGGGCCGCGATCCCCGCCTTGGCCGCGGCGTAGTTGACCTGACCCAGGTTGGGCAGGGTCAGCCCCACCGGCGAGGCGGTGTTGATCACCGCGGAGTCGAACTCGTCTCCCGCTTTGGCGCGCTGGCGCCAGTGCTCAGCGGCGTGGCGCAGGGGGGAGAAGTGGCCGCGCAGGTGCACGTGGATCACGCCGTCCCACTCGTCGACGGACATGTTGACCAGGAACCGATCACGCAAGATGCCGGCGTTGTTGACCAGCACATCGAGCCGTCCGTAGCGCTCGATTGCCGCCTCGATCAACCGCCGGGCGCCCTCGAAGTCGGCCACATCCTCGCCGTTGGCGATCGCCTCGCCGCCGCCGGCCTGAATCTCCTGGGCTACCAATTGCGCCGGCGCGGCGTCGGCGCCGAGACCGTGCCAATCGCCACCCAGGTCGTTGACCACCACCGACGCCCCCTCGGCGGCGAACCGCAGCGCGTGCTCACGCCCGATCCCCCGGCCGGCTCCGGTGATGACGGCTACGCGGTTCGCGAGCGCTCCCACGGAGGGAAACATATGCGATGGGGCTGCGCCAGGATGGGCGGAGCCGATCGAGTCGACGTTGACGATCGAGCCCGTGCGCTGGCTGACGCTCGCCGTAGCCGATCGCGCCGGCCAGCGCCACGCAGCGCGGCGTCATCTGGGTGCCGGGGCTCCCGTTACCCGCCAACGCCGGTTGCGTTCTGTCGCCGCACCGGGTTAGCATCGCTGTCAGGGGTATGGAAGCATCATCGTCGCAAAGCCTGGGGCGAGATCCGGTTGCCGGGAGGCTGCTGCTAGCCGGTCTCATCGGGGCAGCGGTGGCGCTCACGCTGGGGATCTACGGCAGTGCCCACACCCCGGCGTCCGATCTCTCGATCACGCTTGGATTTACGAACACGATCACGATGAAGGTGTGGCTGGCCACGATCGCCATCGCGTTTGCGCTCGTGCAGATTCTGACGGCCCTGTGGATGTACGGCCGGCTTCCGCTACGCGCGGCTCCCTCGT
>DASZGO010000040.1:0-14848 GCA_035938755.1 Solirubrobacteraceae bacterium
CTGGCCGCCCAGACCACCGACGCTATGTCGCTGTTCCTCCAGGAGGTGCGCCGGCATCCCCTGCTCACCCGAGAGGAGGAAGCGGAGCTGTCCAAGCAGATCGAGCGTGGCGACCTGGCGGCCAAGGAGCGCCTGGTCAACTCCAATCTCCGCCTGGTCATCTCCAACGCCCGCAAGTACCGGGGGCACGACCTACCGCTGCTCGACCTGATCCAGGAGGGCATCCTGGGGCTGATCCGGGCGGCGGAGAAGTTTGACTGGCGCAAGGGCTACAAGTTCTCGACCTACGCCACGTTCTGGATTCGCCAGGCCCTGCAGCGCGCGCTGGACAACCGCGCACGCACGATCCGCATCCCGGTCCACCTGGGCCAGCGCGAGCGCAAGATCGCTCGCGCCCAGCGTGAGCTGGCGGCCCGCCTGGGTCGCGAGCCCACCGACCAGGAGCTGGTCCAGGCCGCGGAGATCACCTTGGCTGAGCTCCAGGACTCCCGCGACGCGGCCCGGGTGGTGACCAGCCTCGACCGCCCGGTGGGCGAGGAGGAGGAGACCCCGTTTGGGGCGCTGATCGCCAGCGGCGAGAGCGGTCCCGAAGAGGAATTGGACATCTCGCTACGTGAGGACGCGCTGCGCCGCGCGCTGGACCGACTCCCTGAACCCGAGCGTCGGGTGGTAAAGCTCCGATACGGGATCAACGGCGACGACCCCACCCCGCTCAGCGAGACCGGTCGCCAGCTAGGGCTATCTCAGGACGCCGTACGCAAGTTGGAACGCCGCGCCTTGACCGAGCTGGCGCAGAGCCGGGAGCTCGAGGCTCTGCGACCAGCGGCCTGACGACCCCCGCGGCGGCGGCACTAAATCGAGGCGCCGCACCGCGATGCGCAGGCCGAGTACACGACAGGAATTTCGGGTAAGTCCTGTCATATGAGTCTGGATCCGCTCCCGCTCAAGTTCCTGAGCAATCACGCGCTGGCGCTGCTGTGCGTCGCCGCCGACCCGGATATGCGGATCAAGGACATCGCGCACGACCTCCAGATCACGGAGCGGTCGGCCCAGCGAATCGTGGGTGACCTGGTCCAGGCCGGTTATCTGGAACGCGACCGGATTGGCCGCCGCAACCGCTACGCACTGGCCGATGATGTACCAGTCTCGCTGCCGCTACAGCAGCGCATGACCACGCTCGGCTCGCTGCTGGGCGCCCTGTCCAGCCCGGAGCGCTCGACCCACCAGCCACCGGCGTCGCTGCCATGAGCGGCCGCGACGGCTCATTCGTCAGGTTGCTCGAGGCCGATCCCGATCTGGGTGAGGCGCTCACCCCGGAGGCGCGCGAACGGGCCACGGAGATGCTCCAGGTACGTGTGGCCACCATCGCCCCCGGGCCCTGGACGCCCCCGAGCGTTGGTCCGGCTGCGATCGGCCTGCTGGTGCTCGACGGCTTGATGGTGCGCCGGGTGCACGTGGGGCGCTCATCGTCCACCGAGCTGATCGGACCCACCGACATGCTCCGGCCTGGTGACAACCAGGTGGTGCCGCCGGTGTTGCCGACCGTTTCAGACTGGCGAATCCTCAAACAGACCCGGCTAGCGGTGCTGGACGGAGGGGTGACGGCGGCAATCGGCCGATGGCCCGAACTCAACGTCGCCATCTGCGCTCGCCTGCTCAGACGCTCGCGCTCGCTGGCCTACCTGATGGCTGCGCAGAACTTCACCCGGGTGACCGACCGCTTGCTGGCCGCGCTGTGGCACGTGGCCAGCATGTGGGGCCGGGTGACCCCGCAAGGGACGATCGTGCCGTTCCGGCTGACCCACGAGATGCTGGGGGAGATCATCGGCGCTCGCCGGCCGACCACCACGCAAGCCGTGATCGCGCTCGAGCAGCAGGGGCAGCTCCTGCGCGACGACCGCCGGCGGTTCATCCTCCTCGGCCGCCCGCCGAGCTGGAACGCCGAAACGCCGGCTGGCGGTGTGGCCGTGGCCTCGGCCGGATAGCGCAACTGCAAACTCGGCCGGATAGCGCAACTGCAGAGGTTTCAGGTCCTCACGGTCAATAACGCGCTAACCAAGACTTAGACTTACGCTTTGGGGGTGGCGGCGATCAGACTGACCTTCAACGTATCCACGCACTTCCTCGACGTCCAGTCGCAGCGCGCCGGGTTTGTCCTGCTGGGATCGTTCCTCATCTCGTTCCTGTTCATCCGGACCAGCGCGCGCCTGATTCGTAGCCCCAGGGTGTCCTGGTGGCCGGGCAGCGTGACCACCGGCAGCGGTCTGCACCTGCACCATCTCGTGTGGGGCATCGTCCTGCTCCTCCTGTCTGGATTCCTGGGCTTCGTGAGCAGTCCGAAGAGTCCCTGGGACGAGATTCTGGCCGGCCTGTTCGGAGTGGGGGCGGGGCTCACGCTGGACGAATTCGCCCTGTGGATACATCTGCGCGACGTTTACTGGTCCGAGGAGGGACGGTCGTCGTTTGACGCAGTGGTGGTGGCGGCAGTGCTGGGCGGGCTGATCGTGGTCGGGATCGCGCCCTTTGATCTGGCGAAGAGCGACTCCCCTGTGGAGACCATCGCGATTGTCGTGACCGTGGACGTATTGCTGGCCATGGTGGCAATCCTCAAGGGCAAGCCGCTGCTCGGAATGGTGGGGATCTTCATCCCGGTCGTGTCGCTCGTGGGGGGGATCCGGCTGGCCTCGCCGGGCTCACCCTGGGCCCGGCGTTGGTACGGCCCGGACAGCAAGCGCCGCCGTCGGTCCGAGGCCCGCTGGGGGCGGATCCAAGCTCGGCGCAAGCGAGTCTCGGACCTGATCGCTGGCGCCCCGGAGACACAAGTGGCGATCGACGACTAGTGCAGGAACCGGCGACGCCCGGCCGGACCGCATTCGAGCGGCGCGTGCTTTAAGGTCTTGTGTGTCTGCCGAGTCCCCGGGTGCCATTCCGGGGAGCGGGGAACCCAATTTTGTTGGGGCGAGTCCGGCGGTAATCCGCTGGTAGCGCTCGGTTGCTGAGCGCGAGCCCGTCAGCTAACCCCGTAGGCGTTTAGGCAACCAAAGACGACGAGAAAGCGGGTTACCTGAATGTCCGCATGTACCTGCGGGAGCAGTTGCTCCTGCTCGAAGCCACGCCGCGGCCGGGGGTGGCGGGCGCTGCTCGGGGCCGGAGCGATCTCGCTGCTGGCCGCGACCACGGCCCTGGCCACCGGAACCGGCTCCCCGTTCACCCGGGTTCTCCGGGTGGGCGACCGCGGGAGCGATGTCCGCACGCTCCAGGGCTGGCTCTCCGAGGTCGGCGCAAGCACCGCGGTCGACGGCGTTTTTGGCACCGAAACCAAGGGCTCGGTGCAGCAATTTCAGTTTGCCGCCGGGTTGTCCCCGGCGAGCGGGACGGTGGGCTCCCGGACGGCCAACACCCTTCAACAGTGGGTCGGCCAGCGCCGTACCGTGGCTGGCCGCAGCAGCCATCAGACGGGCTCGTCGGGCAATGGCGGCTGGGTGTTCCCGCTGGTGCCCAAGAGCCGCGTGCTGTCGCCGTCGAGCTGGTCGCAGGATCAGGGCGTCGACATCGGCACCGTGAACAACGCCTGCGGCTCGGAGGTCAAAGAGGTGGCGGTGACCTCGGGCACGATCGTTCAGGAGGGAGTTGACGGGTTCGGCCCTGATGCGCCGGTGCTTAAGGTGGCCAGCGGGTCGCTGGCCGGCCGGTATGTCTACTACGGGCACGCCAAGCCGGCACTGGTGCCGGTGGGGGCCCACGTCCAGGCCGGGCAGCCAATCGCCGAGGTGGGCTGCGGCCAGGTCGGCATATCGGACGCCCCGCACCTCGAGATCGGGATCAGCGCCCCGGGCGGCCCGCACTGCTGCCCGAGCAACGGTGAGACCTCGCAGCAGATGTACAACATCGTGCGCAAGCTGTACGACCAGGCGCATTAAAGCGGCAGACAGGTGACCGACGGTCAGGGGTCGGTCACCGAAGCGCCACCCCCTGCCGGCGGCGGACGGCTCGTGACCGCGGCCCGCTGTCCGCCGCCGGCTACCGGTGCGGGTTGAACGCGGCCGTCAGCCGCGTTTCAGCGCGAACAGCTCCAGGGGGTCAGGGACGCCCTTGAGCGAGTGGCTGCCCCGCGGTTCGAGCTCGGCGTCGAGCCCCAGCATGACGTCTCTCACCGTGCGGGTGACCAGCACCTCGGACGGTCCAGCCGCCGACATCACTCGGGCGGCGATGTGGATGCTCATCCCCGCGACGTCAGCCTCCCGGACCTCGACCACGCCCGTGTGCACCCCCACGCGGATCTCCAGGCCCAGCTCACGCACGGCGCCGGTGAGCTCGGCCGCACACTCCAGCGCAGCCTGAGGATCCTCGAACAGGGCCAGGACGCCGTCACCCAGGAAGTTGACCTCGCGACCGCCGTAGCGCAGCAACTGGACGCGCACGATGCGTTCGTGGCTGGTCAGCAGGTCTCGCCAGCGAACGTCGCCGACCTCGCTGAGACGCGAGGTCGAAGCCACGATGTCCGTGAACACGACGGTGCACAGTCGACGCGCGCCGGCTCCGCCGCCGCGGCGGCCGGTGAGCAGCTCCTGGGTCTCGGCGGCGACGCGCTCGCCGTTGGTGAACCAGTGAAAATGATCTGCCCCATCGAGCTCGACGAACCGGGCGCCGGGAATGTCGCGCGCCAGCGCGCGGGCTTGGGCCACCGGGATCATCCGGTCCCCCGGCGCGTGCATGACCAATGTCGGCGCCCGCACCCCGGCCAGCGCGTCACGGACATCCGTCCCGGCGAACGTCCGCCAGAAGGTGAACGCGGCCCGCGGGGTTCCGCTGCGTCGCTGCATTCGACCGAGCACCCGCCGCCACCGCGGGTCATCGGCCACGCTGGGTGCCAGCACCTCAACCGCGATCGGATCGACCTCGTTTCCCCAACGTTGGTTCCACGCCCCGAGCGGCGCGACCGGGTCGTGGCTAAACCCCTCCGGGTAGCCGTCGGCGGCCAGGTAGCGAGCGGTCCCTTCGACAATCACCAGCGCCGTGACCCGTTCCGGATGCTCGGCGGCAAACAGAATCGCCGGGATCGCCCCATCCGCGGTCGCGAACAGCGCCGCCTCGGAGAGCTCAGCCGCGTCCATCACTGCCACCAGATCAGCCAGACGGCTCTCCGGATCTGCCATCTCCTCGGCCGACACCCGGTCAGACAGGCCGGTACCTCGCTTGTCGAACATGACCATCCGGGCGAACGTGGCCATCCGTTCGAGGTGCCTCTCGAGCGCGGGTTCTTCAGCCGTCGCCTCGATCACGTTCAACATCCCGGGGACGTAGACCAGATCTATGCTGCCGCTGCCCAGCACCTGATAGGCGATATTCACGTCTCCGGCCCGGGCGTAGAGGACCGCCGCGTCGCGAACCGCCGTCACCGCCCGCACTCTAGCTCCGGCCAGGTCAAGAACACCGGCACGGCGAGCCCAGATAACGTGAAACCGTGACCGAGAGCTCGGCGAGCCACGTCGTGGTGGTCGGAGGCGGCTTCGGCGGCCTGCAGGCGGTCAAGAAGCTGGCCCGGGCCGGAGCGCGAGTCACGCTGCTGGACCGCCACAACTACCACCTGTTCCAGCCTCTGACCTACCAGGTGGCTACGGGCGGGCTGGCCCCGGGCGACATCGCCGTGCCGTTGCGCCACGTGCTGGGCGGCTATAGCCAGGTCAGCGTGCTGATGGGTGAGGTGACCGGGTTCGACCTGGAGTCGCGAGAGGTGGTGTTCGACCCTCCGGTGGGCGGCCGGGGCGCACGGCTGGCCTATGACGGGCTGATCGTGGCCGCCGGATCCAACTACTCGTACTTCGGGCATGAGGACTGGCGCTCGGTGGCTCTGGAGGTGAAGTCGCTGGACAGCGCGGTGGAGGTCCGGGGGCGGATTCTGGCTGCGTTCGAGGCGGCCGAATCCCACCCTCAGGATGCAGCCGACTGGCTCACGTTCGTGGTGGTGGGCGCGGGTCCCACCGGTGTGGAGATCGCCGGACAGATCGCCGAGCTGGCCCACGCCACTCTGGCCGGCGAGTTCCGCCACATCGATCCGGCGTCGGCCCGCGTCCTGCTAGTCGAGATCGCCGACCACGTGCTGGGGACCTTCTCGGCACCGCTGCCCACACGGGCGGTCGAAGCCCTGGAACAGCTCGGCGTCACACCGATGCTGCGCCACACCGTGGTGGACGTCCGTCCAGACGGCGTCGAACTACGCGGGCGGGCACCCGGCCCGGATGGCCGGGTCGGCGAAACCACCCAGGTGCCGGCCCACACCGTGGTGTGGGCCGCCGGGGTGACCGCGAGCCCGCTGGCCGCCAGCCTCGGGCAGGCGGCGGGGGTCGAGGTCGACCGCTCGGGCCGCGTCACGGTCCAGCCCGATCTCTCGCTGCGGGGTCATCCTGAGGTGATGGTCATCGGGGACATGGTCACCGTGACCGATGCCAAGACGGGACAGCCCCGGACGCTTCCGGGACTGGCCCCGGTGGCCATGCAGCAAGGCCGGTACGCCGGGACCACCTTGGCGCGACGCCTGGCCGGTCGGGAGCCCGCGCGGCCGTTTCACTATCACGACAAGGGATCGATGGCCACCATCGGGCGGGCCCGGGCGGTGGTCCAGATGGGGCCGATCCGGTTCTGGGGCTTCCTCGCCTGGGCGACCTGGCTGGTGGTTCATATCTTCTATCTGATCGGGTTCGAGAACCGGATCGTGGTCATGCTCCGCTGGGGCTACGGCTACTTCACCCGTCGACGCGGCAACCGGCTGATCACCGGCGAGATCAGAGCCGGCGCGTCCTCGGGGCACGGGGAGGAGGGTTAGCGGCGCCTCGAAGCATGGCGAAGCCGGTACACGTGGGGTGCTCGGGCTGGATGTACGACGATTGGCGGGGGCGCGTATACCCGGAACACGAACCCAAGCGACGCTGGCTCAAGCTCTACGCGCAGCGGTTCGACACGGTCGAGGTGAACTCGACCTTCTATCGCCTGGCTCGCCGGGAAGTGGTGGCCGGCTGGGCGGCCCAGACCCCGGCGCATTTCCAGTTCGCGGTGAAGGCCAGCCGCTACCTGACTCACGTGAAGCGGCTACGGGACATTGGTGAGGGAATCCGCCGGTTTTACGAGCCGCTCGAGCCGCTGATCGAGGCCACACGCCTGGGGCCCGTGCTGTGGCAGCTGCCGGAGAACTTCCACCGCGACGATGGGCGGCTGGCCGGATTGTTGGAGCTCCTGCCGGCTGGCCGGCACACGATCGAGTTCAGGCATCCCAGCTGGTTCTGCCCTGACGTGATGGAGCTGCTGCGGCCCCACGGCGTGGCGCTGGCTATCGGCGATCATCCCTCGCGGTCGTTCCAGTCGCACGCCGCTACCGCGTCGTGGCGATTCATCCGCTTTCACTACGGCGCCCGCGGCCGACGAGGGAACTATTCAAAGACCGAGATCGCCGAGTGGGCAGACCAGATCGCCGGCTGGCGGAGAACCGAGGAGATCTATGCGTACTTCAACAACGATTGGAACGCTTACGCTCCGGCCAACGCCCACGCGCTGCTGAAGCAGCTGGTTCGGCCTAGGTGTCAATGTGCGCGACTGGATCACGCGCATATCGCCCCTGACCCGGGGCCGGGAGGGAGTTGGAGCTAGGCCGGCGCCGGCGCGCCCGCGCCCGCGTCCGGCGATCGATTAACCCGAGTACATCCGCTCGAACAGATCGCCGTAGCGCTCGTACACGACGTTGCGCTTGACCTTCAGCGTCGGTGTGAGCTCGCCGGACTCCGTAGTCAGGTCGTGGTCCAGGATCTTGAACTTCTTGACCTGCTCGACCTGGGCGTAGTTGGAGTTGGCCCGGTCGAGCTCCTTTTGAACCATCTGGTTGACCTCGTCGTTCTCGGCCAGCTGAGCCAGATCCTCCGGCAGTCCCTTCTCCTTGGCCCAGGGCAGGATCTCCTCGGGGTCGAGCGTGATCAGGGCTACCGGGTACGGCTTGCGGTCGCCGAACATCACGGCCTGGGAGATGAACGCGCACTGCTTCAGGTCGTTCTCGATGTTCGCCGGCGTCAGGTTCTTGCCCCCGGCGGTAATGATGATGTCCTTCTTGCGGCCGGTGATCTTGAGGAATCCGTCCGCGTCCAGCTCCCCGATGTCGCCGGTGTGCAGCCATCCGTCGATCAGCGTCTCCGCGGTGGCCTCCGGGTTGCGCCAGTACTCCTTGAACACGTTGGGGCCCTTGACCAGGATCTCCCCGTCCGCTTCGGCGATGCGGATCTCGACACCCGGCACGGCCTTGCCGACCGTGCCGAACTTGAACTCGTCGAGCGTGTTGACGGTGCCGATGGCCGTGGTCTCGGTCATACCCCAGCCCTCGAGCACCGGAACTCCGGCGGCGTAGAAGAACTCCAGGATCTCCGACGCGATCGGAGCGGCGCCGGTTACCGCCTCGCGCACCTGGTTCCCGAACAGCTGCCGGACGCGACTGAAGATCTGCTCATCAGCCTGCTGGAACGCCTGCTCCATCTCTGCAGGCACCTCTTCACCGTGCTGGCGGCGGCGGCGCACCTCGACGCCGAGCTTGACCGCCTGCCGGAAACGCTGCTTGTCCTCCTCAGAGGCCTGTTCCTGCATCTTCATGGCCGCGCCGTAGAGCTTCTCGAAGATCCGTGGTACCGACGGGAGGTACGTCGGCTTGGTTTCGATGATCTCCTGCAGGATCTTCTTCGTGTCGCCGGCGGTGAAGACGATCGTCGTGCCCTGGTCAAACGAGGCCAGCTGCACGGTCAGCGCGAACACGTGGGCCAGCGGCAGGTATAGATAGGTGGTCTCGTCCGGGTTGATGAACGCCAGTTCCTCGACGGCGCGGCAGACGCTCATGGCGTTGTCGTGGGTCAGCACGACCCCCTTGGGCGGACCGGTCGTGCCCGACGTGTACACGATCGTGTACGCCTGGTCGGGCTCGACCTGGGCCTGGCGCTCGGCCAGCTCGGAGCGATCGCGCGCGGTTCCGCGCTGGCGGAGCTGCTCGAGCGACAGCTCGCCGCCGTCGGGGTCGATCCCGATCAGGTACTGGAGATCAGGCAGCTCGTCGCGGATCGAGTCGAACTTCTGGCGCTGATCGACGTTCTCGCAGAACACCGCACGAGCACCCGAGTTCCCGGCCACCCACTTGCACTCCTGGGGGGAGTTGGTGGGGTAGACCGGCACCACGATCGCCCCGGCCGCCGAGGCCCCGTAGCTGGCCAGGATCCACTCAATTCGAGTGTTGGCCAGGATGCACACCCGGTCTCCGACCTCGATGCCGAGTTCGATCAGCCCCAGCGCGATCTCGTCGATCGCCCGGCCGGCCTCTTCATACGTGATCTCTTGCCAATCGCCGTCGTGCTGGAAGCGGGCCGCGTGCTGGCTGCCGAACCGCTCCGCCGCTGACGTCGGCAGCGAGGCGACGGTCGTGGCGATCGTCCTGGGCGTCGAAGTCTCGGTCACTGCGTTCTCCTCTCTCAGGGCGCCCGACGCTGTTGCGGGGGGCTGACCGGAATCTTCCCAAACTCGAGCTACCCCTCGACGGGGAGCGTGAACCTGATGCGGGCGCCGGGGTGGGCGGGGTGGGCGGGATCCGAGTCATCACACAGCCAGATCCGCCCCCCGTGGGCCGCCACGATGGCCCGGGCTATGGCCAGCCCCAGGCCGCCGGCGCCGTTCTGACCGGCGACGCGCGATGGTCCCTGGACAAACGGCTCGAAGATCCGGTCGCCCAGCGCCGGGTCGATGCCGTGCCCGGTGTCTGCGACCTCGACCTCGATGGCCCGGCCCTGGCCGGGGCGGGCTCGGACGACAACGCTCCCGTCCGCCGGTGTGTGGCGGATCGCATTCTGGATCAGGTTGAACAGAACCCGCTGAAGCTGCTCGGGATTACCGCGGGCCGGCCGCAGGCCGTTCTCCAGCTCCGCCCGCACCGCCACGCCTCCCGCCTGGGCCTGGGGTCGCATGGCCTGGATCGTCTCCTGGACCAGCTGGGCGAGGTGTACCTGCTCGATCGACCAGCTGACATCTCCGGCCTCCAGGCGTGAGAGCTCGAACAGGTCGTCCACCAGTGAGCCCAGGGCCCGGACGTGCACAGACATCAGCCGGAGCTGTTCTCGCACCGTGTCGGGCTCGAAGATGCCGTCCTCGAGCCCCTCGGCGATCAGGCGCAGCGTGGTCAGCGGAGTCCGCAGATCGTGGGACACCGCCGCCACCAGCTCGCGCCGGGCGGACTCCTCGGCGGCCACCCGGGCGACCATGGCTTCCACGTCAGCGGCCAGCTGGGCCAGCTCGTCATCTCCCCGCACCGGGATCCGCAACTCGCGGGCTCCCCCGGCGACCTGCGCCAGGGCCGCCCGGATGGCGTCTAGATCGTCCAGGGCGTTACGCGTAACCAGCCGGGCCAGGCTCAGGCCGATGAGGGCTGCGTAGGCCGCGGCGAGGCCCATGAACAGCGCGTCGTGGTCGGACACGAACATCAGACCCGCAAACAAGGCGACGGCGACGCCGAGCTGGGCCGCCACCAGTATCGCCACCGCGCCCAACCGGCGGCGCAGGCCGGTGATCGGACTGCGGCGAGAGGCGATCAGCGTCGCCAGCAGCGTGGCTGCGGCGCCCACCGGCGCCAGGATCTCCAGCGAGGAGACGAACGCGTGCCCGCCGTAGACCGCCCAGCCGATTGCCGACACCGCGACGGCGGCGGCCAAGGACAGGGCGAGACCGAGCACCGCGCGCCTCATGGCGCGAACCGGTACCCGTATCCCCAAACCGTCTGAATGAAGCGGGGCTGAGACGGATCGAGCTCGAGCTTGGCCCGCAGCCGGCGGATGTGAACCGTGACCGTCGAGGTGTCGACGTAAAAGCTGTACTGCCACACGTGATCCATCAACTGCTCGCGCGTGAACGCCTGGCCGGGGTGACGGGCCAGGAACAGCAGCAGCTCGAACTCGCGGGCAGTGAGCTCGATCTCGTCGTTGTTCAGCTTCACCTTGCGGGCGCTGGAATCGATCTCCAAGGCGTCGAAGCGCAGTGGCGGCTGGGCAGTGGGGGAGGGGTCGAGGCGGCGCAGCATCGCGTCGACCCGGGCCACCAGCTCCGCGGGCGAGAACGGCTTGACCACGTAGTCGTCGGCTCCCAGCCGCAGCCCGATCACGCGGTCGGACTCCTCGCCCCGCGCGGTGAGCAAAATGATCGCCGTCCGCGCGCGATCCTGAAGCCGAAGGCGGCGCATGACCTCGAGGCCGTCGATGTCCGGCAGCATCAGGTCGAGCACCACGACGTCCGGGCGATCGGCCGCGGCCTGCTCGAGCGCCAGAGTGCCGTTCTCGGCGACCGCGGTCTCATAGCCCGCCCGCTCCAGGTAGCGGGACACCACGTCCCCGATCGTCGGCTCGTCGTCGACCACCAGTACCTTGCCGCGGGACGGCTGGGCCGGCGGGCTCGTCATGGGCTACACGGTGACACGCCGCCCCCGTTTGGGGAAGCGGCGCGCACCAGAATTTAGAACTTTGTAATGGCCGCGATCACGGGTATCCCGGCGTGCACGGCGGGTACGGGCAGCCGCCGGTGGTGGTGGTGGTGGTGGTGGTGCCGGTTGTCCCGGTCCCGGTATTGGTGGTCCCACCACCGCCCCCGCTGCCGCCGCTGGATCCGGAGGCCTTGATCACGTGCCAGGTCCCCCCGAACTTCTTGATGCCTTCGCCGCTGGCGGTGCCCTTGCGGGAGTCGTTGGAGAAGCTGTAGAGCGGATGTCCGTTGAGGGTCACCTGGTTGAACCCGTTGCGCTTCCACACGCCGAGCTTCCCCATTATTCCCGGGGCCTTGCTCAGCGCTTTGGCCGACGAGACTTTGACCGGCGGCCAGACCGTGAAGCACATATTCGACGCCTTGCACTCAGGGTGCGCCTTGCTGTCTCCGGTCAGGTCGTAGACGGCGAAGCCACCCGAGGTGGCCACGTTCTCCGACTTTGACCCCACCTTCACGTTCTTACCAACGCCGAGGGTGAACGTCTTGGCCACAGCCACGCCGAGCACGCCGGCGACCCCGAAGCCGGCGACTGCCGCAATCAGCGCTCCAAGCACCTTTCCACGATTCATGAGTTCCTCCTGATGGTTGACCTCTGCTAGTTGGACGCCGCCCAGCCCGCATACCTTCCCCTGCCGGGAACGCTGTCCGTATCCTGCGCCACCACGGCATGGCGGGTGAACGGCAGCTCGACCCCAGTTCGCTGGGCGATCACATCGATCGGCTGTACCGCGCGGCCTGGGGCCTTTGCGGCTCACACGCCGACGCCGAGGATCTGGTGCAGGAGACGTTCGCCCGGGTCCTGCGCAAGCCGCGCCTGATCCGCTCAGAAGACGACCTGGGCTACCTGCTGCGCGTGCTGCGTAACACATACTTCAGCTCGCGTCGCACGGCGGCTCGCCGGCCGCAGACGGCGCCGCTGCCGGAGAACCTCGACCACCTGGAGGATCCTTCCGCCACCGCACCCGATTCGAGGCTGCGCACCCAGGAGCTGTACGCGGCGATCTCGGAGCTCCCGGACGACTTCCGGGACGCGCTGGTGGCGGTGGACCTGATGGGGCTTTCCTACCGGGAGGCAGCGCAGGCCCTGAGAGTGCGTGAGGCCACGGTGACCACGCGGCTGCACCGGGCCCGGCAGCGGGTCGCCTCCGCGCTGAGCGACGAGGACAGCCCGGCCGGGCCTGCGGACAGGGGTCGCGGCGCTACTCGGTGATCGACGCCGGATGCCAGGCGGCGAGCCGTTGCAGCACCCGAGCTGGGACGCCGGAGCCGGACAGCACGCAGGTGTGATTGTCGCGTCGCCAGGTGACGATCGTGCGGTTACCCGAGCTGAGGGTGTGGAGTCGGTAACCGCGTAGTGAGGTCACCGGTCCGCTCGGTTCGGGCAGCACCCCCGCGCCCACGATCGTGTACGCCACCGAGGCGTGGCCCCGCGCGTAGTAGATAGTGACCGCCTGACGCTGTCCCAGCCGGTCCACCCGCTGGCCCACCGCGCGCCAGCCGAACGAGCCCGACCAATTGGGGAAGTAGATCTCCTGGACCTCGCGGTCGAGCTTGCCCCGGGGGTCCCGGAGATTGGGTCCAGGAGCGGGCTGAACAGGACCTCGCAGCGCCAGCGTGGACGCCTGCGCCACCGAAGGAGTCCCGGGGCCGCCACCGGGGAGCGTGAGGCCGAGCCCGATCGCCACCGCGGCGACCGCGCTACCCAGGGCCACTGCATAGCCAGTGCGCCACCCGTTACGCGCCGGTCGGGGCTTCCGGCCGGCGGCGATCCGCTCCCGCAGGCCGGCCGGAGCCGGGCTGTTCGCCCTCGCTTCCCGGACGCGGTCGACCACTGCGCGCTCTCGCTCGTACAGCTCACCCAGCCGCGGATCCGAGCCAATCCAGGCCTCCGCAGCGGTCCGCTGGGCAGGATCGAGCGTTCCATCGGCGAGCGCCGACAGCTTCGCCATCTGGGAGCGGCTCAGATGCAGGTCAGCTGGAGAGGACATGGACTCGTTCCGTGGGTGGTGGTTCACAGCTTAATGACGCCAAACCGGAAGAAAATGTTCCCGGAAGTCGTCATCATCCGTGAGTCAATTCGTTTCCTGCAAACAAGGAGTGAGATGGCCAACCCCGTAACGCATTTCGAGGTGCTGGGCAAGGACGCGGCCGCGCTGCATAGCTTTTACAGCCAGGCGTTCGACTGGCAGCTAGAGGACGTGATGAACGGCTCCTACTACATGGTCCACCCGGGCAGCGGGGTAGAAGGGGGAATCGGTGCGCCGCCCGGCTCAGACGGCGGACATGTGACCTTCTACGTGGAGGTCGACGACCCGGCGGCCGCGCTCGAGAAGATTGGCAGCCTGGGCGGCTCGACGGTGCAGGAGCCGATGGACGTCCCGGGCGGCCCCACGATTGCGCTATTCGCGGATCCCGAGGGTCACGTCATTGGTCTAGTCAAGGCGCAGTGATGGCCGACACGCCGGTTCTGTTCGTGTGCCATGGCGACGAGGGGGGACCGAAGATGCACCCCTGCCGGCGAGTCCAGGAAGCTCTGCGTGAGCGCGGGATCGCCTACGAGAAGGTGATCGCGGCCCACGGCAACCCCATCCCGTTCCTCCGCAAGGGTGATCGGAAGGAGCTGCGTCAGGCCACGGGGGCGACCCATCTCCCAGCGCTCAAGCTGCCCGACGGACAGCTGCTCACTCACTCACGCCAGATCCTGCGCTGGGTCAAGGATCAGGCCTGAGTTCACTGGCCGGCGCGGAGAGCCTTGCGCTCAGCCCGCGTCGGCCTCAGCTGCAGCGGCTGGCGGCGAGTGCGGCGGAGGATCAGGAAGGCCACGGTGCCCCACACCGACGGCACCCACAGCGCGATCGCGTGGTACACGACCACGGCCGCGGTGGCAGTGGTGGCATCCACGCCGTACAGAACCAGCGCTCCCACCATGCTCCCGTCCAGCACCCCGATCCCACCGGGAACGGGGATCACATTCGACATATACGCCAGCTGGTAGGCCAGGATCACCGCCGCGATTGGCGGGTGCGCGTGCTGGGCAGCGAAGCACGCCAGCAGCACCCCCATGTCGAACCACAGATAGCCGATCGCGCCCAGGATGCGCCAATCCGGCGTGCGGAGCAGCTTGGTGGTGTCCCGGATGCTCTCGTCCAGGGTGTCCAGCGCTACCAGAATGCGGCGCGGCAGCCGGCGCACCGGACCGCGGTTGATCAGTCGCGGCAGGAGGAGGAACGCGACGAACACGGCGGTGCCGATTCCAGCGGGCAGCGCGGAAAGGAGCGGGTCGCTCGGCCCGGGTAGCGCGCCGACGAGG
>DASZGO010000041.1:0-2170 GCA_035938755.1 Solirubrobacteraceae bacterium
ATGTCGAAGGTCACCTTCGAACGCCGCTCGCTGGCCACCCGGGCCAGGTGCTCGTCGCTGACCTCGTAGGCGGCCGCCCACTCCGGCGTGAAGCTGTGCCAGGTGTAGGACAGCCGCCGGTACGGGTCCGACTCCAGCACGACCTGGGCCGGATCGGCGATCTTGACCTTGTCGAGTTCCAGCGTCACCGTCGACCCGGGGCGCCAGTCGGACTCCCAGGCGATCCCCCAGTAGCGTTTGGTGAACGCGGGATCGGTCAGCCCTTGCCAGAGCCGCTCCGGGGTGGTGTTGATGTAGGTCGTGTAGACGAATTCCGGCTTGCTCATCGCAGTGCCCTCCAGGGCCTTCTTCAGATCCGACAAGGCGGTGACGCGCTGCTGGTCGTAGTGGTTGATCCAGCGTTCGGCGATTTCGTTGATCGGCGCGGCGTTCAGGTAGTGCAGCTTCTCCCGCCCGCGCCAGACGGTGGTGACGAGGTTGGCGTCTTCCAGGATCGCCAGGTGCTTGCTCACGGACTGCCTGGCCATGTCGAGCCCAGCGCACAACTCGCGCAGGCTCTGCCCGTTCCGGCCGTTCAGGCTGTCGAGCAGCCTGCGCCGGCTCGGATCGGACAGCGCCCGGAATACCTCGTCCAAGCTAACCCCAGCTGCTGATCTTCTCGTCCTCCGGATAGGGCGTAGCGGTGCCGCCCTCCAGCCCGGCCTTGAGGCCGAGCAGGTAATACGCCCACTTGGTGCTGCAGTGGTACATGAACTCGATGGGCTCGCGCCAGTCGCCGTGCCGGAACAGCACCGCGGTCTGGTCGTCGGTGGAGGCTAGGTCGAAGGTGAGCGTGGTGCCGACCCACTCGTCGGGTCCCTGCACGCAGCGCCAGCCCACGCGCTGCCCGGGCACCAGGTCGGTCACCTCCATCACCGCGGCCGGCTCAGGGAAGCCGAAGAAGAACTCGAGCTTCCCGCCCGCTTCCGCCTCTCCCCTGATGTCCCGGGTCCACCACCCGGCCAGTCCCTCCCGTGTCGCCAGCGCGTGGTAGACGTGTTCCCGGGGCGCGTCGATGCCCACCCGGTGCCTGATGTCCGGCATCTGGAACTCCTTGCTGTTCTCCGACCGCCCGCTGGCGGTCCAGTTGGGAAAATATGCAGCCGTTCGGCTGCATGAATAATAAGCAGCCATTCGGCTGCATGTCAACCGTGCTGATCGGGCACGAGCCCGCGTGATTTTGATTTGCGCCGGCGGGAGGCCGCCCGCGAGGCTGGGGGCGTGCTTGACACCGATTTCGTGCTGGATGCCGCCGCGCGTGACCGGCTGATCGATCGCTTCGGGGCCGGGGCGGGCCCGTGGTGTGACGCGCTGCCGGGGCTGGTCGAGGAGTGCGGCCGACGCTGGGGACTTGAGCTTGACGAGGCGTTGTCGGGCGGGACATCCCGGGTCTTTATCGGACGCCGGCGCGGTGGTCGCGGGGTGGTGCTCAAGCTGACGCCGGACCGGTCGGTGGCGGAGACCGAGGCGCTGGCGCTGCACGCGTGGGCTCGCACCCCGCACGTCGTGGATCTCCTCGAGGCCGACACCGAGAATGGTGCGCTGCTCCTGGAGAAGGTGGAGCCGGGAACCAGGCTCGCCGATCAGCCGGGCCTGCCGAGCTTTGAGGACATCGCGGGGCTGCTGGCCAGCCTGCGGGTCACGGACGCGGACCTCGATGGCCGACTGCCGGCGCTGACCGAGCGGGTGGAGTTCCTGTTCGGGCTGATCGGCCGGCGAGTGAACCACGCGCGGGTCCGGTCGCTCGTCACGCCAGACCTGGCGGAGCGGGGGCACCGGCTGGCCCGGAGCCTGGCCGCCGGGGGGCATACCGAGCTGGTGCACGGGGATCTCGGCCTGCCCAACGTCCTGATCGCCGGGCCGGAACGCGGGCTGGTCGCCATCGACCCCCGGCCGACGCTCGGCGACCGCACCGCCGATGCGATCGACTGGGCGATAGGCCGGGCGACCAGCGCCGCCGAACTGGATCACCGGATCGAGCGTCTGTGCGCGCTCGATCCGGACTTGAACGCCGACCGGCTCAGGCAGTGGTGCCAGGCCACGGCCGTGGTCATCGCCGTCCAGCACCTCTACCGGCGGCCGCCCGACGCGACCACGACGTTCCTGCTCCAGCTGGCCACGAGCGTCTAGG
>DASZGO010000042.1:0-10078 GCA_035938755.1 Solirubrobacteraceae bacterium
CTGGCCGAAGAGGGCGACTATTACACGGGAATCGAGCGGGCCTGGAAGGCCGGTCTGCGTCTGATGGTGACCAACCTGGTCGATAACGAGGCGCTATGCAACATCATGACCACCAAGCACAACCCATGTAACGACATGGAGGCGGTCCGGATCCAGAACCGTGACCTGCACGCGCTCCAGGACTACATCGACGCGCAGTCCGGGGGGCCGGGCCGGGGCTGGTTCCGCCTGGTTACCGATCCGTTCCAGGCCCGCCGGGTGATCAACCAGGGCAAGTTGGCCGTGATCGAAGGCATCGAGGTCTCCCGCCTGTTCGGCTGCGGCGAGCAGAACAACGTCCCCCAGTGCGACCAGGCTCAGATCGATGCCGGCCTGAAGGAGGTCCGCGGGTACGGGGTGCGCACGTTCTTTCCGGTGCACGAGTTCGATAACGCGTTCGGCGGCTCAAAGATGATCGCCGGCGACCAGGGATTGATCATCAACGCCGGGAACCGAACCACGACCGGCAGCTTCTTCTCCTTGGAGCCCTGCCCCGCCGACCAGCAGGACGCAGCGCAGTACTCGGCGGCCCCCGCCGACAGCCCGGCCACCCAGCTGCTCAACGGCTCGCTGGCGTCGATGCTGGGCGGCAGCCCGACGCCCGTATACGGGCCGCCGCCGCAGTGCAACACCCGCGGACTGACCGATCTCGGCGCCTACGTGATCGCCCAGATGGCCAAACAACACATGATCATCCAAACCGACCACATGGACTCCAAGACCGCGACCGCCACGGTCGGGATAGCCGAGGCTCACCACTACGCCGGCGTGGTCTCGGCCCACTGCTGCTCATCGGCCCAGCTGTTCCACCGCATCTACGCCCTGGGCGGATACGTCAACCCGCCAACCCTGCCGGTCAAGGCCCTGGTGGGAGTCCTGCAGCAGGACAAGGCGCTGCGGGTGGCCCGGTATCACTTCGGCTTCGGCTGGGGCTCGGACGAGAACGGGCTGGGGAGCCAGCCCGGCCCCACCGCCCCCACGATCAGCTACCCATTCAAGTCCTACGACGGACGGGTCACGTTTACCCAGGAACAGTGGGGCCAGCGGCGGTTCGATCTCAACCAGGACGGCGTGGCCAACTACGGGATGTACGCCGACTGGCTGCGGCAGCTGCAGGTGGCGGGCGGCCCGGCGGCGATGAACGACATGTTCCAGGGCGCCGAGGCCTACCTGGAGATGTGGGAGCGGGCCGACGGGGTCCCGGTCATCCGCTGCCGGCCCCGGGGCGAGCGCTTCACCCCCCGCGGCCTGGGCGGAACGCTCCGCCTGGGTGACTCCACGGTGGGCGCGCTGTATCAAGCCGGACAGCCCGCGGCCCGGGTGGGCCGCAGCTTCCGCTACTGCGTCGCGGGCGGCCGCGGTCGCGTGGGGGCGGTGTTTGACCGCCGGGGACGGGTGGTGCTGATCGCGAGTACGGTCCGGGGAGACAGGGCGGGCGGAGTTGCCGTGGGCAGCTCGGGGAGGTCCTTGGGCGCTCTGCGAGTGGTCGGCCGCTACGTCTACGGGGTCACGGACCGGCGCGTCAAGTTTGTGGCCGTGGCCAGCCGGTCGGAGCTCACCAGCTCCTCACACCTCCGGGCGGATCTGCGCGCAGCCGGTATCTAGCCCCGCTCGCCGGATGCGTGACAGTCCGCGGCGGCTCGTCCGTTGCTTTGTCGGGGGAGCCCAAGGCCGAACCGAGGGCGGCCATATCAAGCTTGTGAAAAACGCAAACCGTCTGCAATCTCCCCGCGCGGCCTTGGCCAGTGTCCTGGCGCTGGCCGCCATCCTGCTCCTCGGGCTGACCGGCCCCGCACGGGCGGCGTCTTCCCGCCCCGCGCTCGCCGCGTCTGATGAGGACGTAGCCATTGGTGTCAACACCGGTGTGCTGTTCAACAGCCACAAGTTCACCCGGGCCCAGATCGACGCCCAGCTGGCGGCGCTAGCCCGAACCGGCGCGACGACGGTTCGCAGTGATGCCATGTGGGAGACCGCCGAGCCCAACCCGCCGACCAACGGGATCCAGCTGTTCCCACCCGCAGTGGGGCTGATTCGCCACTACGACTGGCGGCACGACGATCTGATCGCCGGCATGCTGGCCGCACACGGGCTGAGCTGGCTGCCGATCATCGACTACACGGCCGCGTGGGACGAAACGGTCCCAGGAGACGACCACTCGCCACCCAAGTCGGTGCGCGACTACTACGCCTATGCCGCGGCGGTGGCGGCCCGCTACGGCCCCGGCGGAAGCTTCTGGAGCGAGAACTCCAACCTGCCACCCCGTCCGGTCGACAACTACGAGATCTGGAACGAGCCTGACTCGCACTACTTCTGGCATCCTGCGCCTGATCCGGCGGCCTACGCCGACCTGTACACCAGCGCGCGGGCGGCCATCCTGACCGTCGAGCCGACGGCACGTGTGATCATCGGTGGGCTGACCAGTCCGCCTGGGTTCCTGGCCTCGCTGCTGAACGCCGCCCCCCGGATCCGCGGCCAGATCGACGGAGTGGCGATCCACCCCTATGGCCCGACGCCGGAACACGTGCTGGACAGCGTGCGGACCGATCGGCTGGCCATGAACGCCGACGGCATGTCCACCGTGCCGCTCTACGTCACCGAGTTCGGCTGGACGACCCATCCCAAGGGGGCCCACGATTGGGCGCCGTCGGAGAAGCGGCCCGGTTACATCTGGCAAACGCTCGCGGGTCTGGGTCACACCGATTGCGGCATCGCCGCCGTGCTGCTGTATGCCTGGGCCACGCCGCAGCGCCGGCCCGGGGACGGGGAGGACTGGTATGGCATCTCGCCTCCCGACGCCAGCGCCAGCCCCGACACAGCTGCGTTCACCGGGGGCGTGCGCGCGGCGAGTGCCGGGCCGCTTAAGCCCCTGTGCTCGGGCCCCAGCCCGCTGGCCGCGCATAAGGTCTCGTCCAGGCGCTCGCACCACGCCCAACACAAACACCCGCATCGGTCGCACAGCCGCCATCCGCAGCACTCGGCTCGGGGCCTGCGGGCGGTCCGCTCCTAGCGGCGCGCCATTAGCCTCTTGCTCACCGGCAGCGTCAGCCAGCGCGGCATGCGGCGGTTGGTTGCGAAGGCCATGCGAATGTGGGGGCCGCCGGGGATCACTGAGAATCGTCCGCCGTCAGCCGCCCGGAGCGCGTCCTGGGCCACCCGGTGGGGCGAGACGAACGTGAACTTGGGCAGCCGCTCGGCGAAATAGCCGGCCTGGTTGGCCTCCTGGAACCCAGTGGGCACCGGTCCAGGCAACACAGCGGTCACCGTTACCCCGCTGTCCTTGACCTCGGCGTGCACCGCTTCGGAGAGCATGAGCACGTAAGACTTGGCCGCCGAATAACCGGCGTTGTACGGAAGCGGCTGGAGCCCCGCGGTGGAGGACAGATTGATCACCGCGCCGCGGCGCCGTTCAACCATCCCAGGGAGGTAGCGACCCATCAGGTCGACCACCGCCTCGACGAGCACCTGGACTTGGAGCAGCTCCTGCTCGCGGCCGGCGGCCGCGAACGGCTCGTAGATCCCGAACCCGGCGTTGTTGACCAGGATGTCGACCTGCGCGTCCAGCTCCTCCAGACGTTCGGCCAGTCGATCGCGGTGGTCGGGCTGGGACAGATCCGTGGGGATGACCACGGCGCGCTCCTCGCCCCCCAGCTCCTGGGCCAGCTCGGCCAGCCGATCCTCACGCCGGGCCACCAGCGCGACCCGGAATCCCTGCTCGGACAGCTGGCGGGCGAACTGTTCGCCGATCCCCGATGAGGCGCCAGTGACCAGCGCGATCGAGTTTGGTTGCGGTGTGGGCAAGCTCATGCAGACATCCTTTGATTTGACGGAGTACGCCGGTGGTGGACCGCATCCTTGCGGTTCCGGGTGGCGGCGGTCAACCGCGGTGCGGAGGCTGGCGCAGCCGCCTAGCGCTGCTAGATTGAACACTCCGCGGTGGGCGTAGCTCAGCTGGTAGAGCTCCGGGTTGTGGTCCCGGCGGTCGGGGGTTCGAGTCCCCTCGCTCACCTTCTGTGATGAGTCGCGACATGTGTCTCACATGTCTTGCGTCATGGGCCTCAGGCTGGGGGGCTCGGCCAGCGGCCTGGCTGGCGTTGCGCCCCTCGGACATACCCACACTGGCGATCGCTGCTGCGGCGTCGCCCTCCGGGCTCGACCTCCGCGGCGACCGCCGAACCAGGCCGCTAAGTGAGACCTATGACCCGACTCATGAGCGACATATCACCTGGGACATATGTCCTGAACCCAGACACCATCGCTCACCCTCAAAAAGCCCTGGTAATCCCGCCTACTGCAGGACCAACGATTGCTCGTATCGGCCTTCCGGGGCATCAAATGGGCAGGTGATCGGCTACCGCAACTTCGCCCAGCTCTGCCTCGCGGCCGAACGCACCGTCGCCGGCGAGATGATCGTCTCGCCGATCACCAGCGTGGGCCTCCTCGCCCGACGATGAACGATGCACTCGTAGCGGGCACCATCGCGCCATCTTGTAACGCTCGGCGCCAGAGCATAGAGTGGGGTTCTGACCTCGGCTCTCGCCGCTCGAGGGGAGGATTGAATGCAGTCAGTCAGACGGCTCGTCGATTTCGGCCGCTGGTCGCTGATTGCGGTCAAAGGAGTTGGCCTGGCAGCCGGACTCGGCCTACTCGCGCGTGGGGGGGCTTCCACTCTCGAGGCCACGCAGGCGCTCAGTCTCGGCGTCAAGGTCGACCTTGCGAAACGTAGATTGGAGTGACTGCGGAATCCGACGTCTGTACGGTCAACGTCGGCTAACCGGGTGCGAGTGATGATCGAGATCGAGAACAACTCCGAGACGATCAGCGCGGAGATCAAAGTCGGCGCGACTGACGCCACCCCGTTCTTCGGGTGGCTCGAGTTGATCGAGTGGCTGGGGCGGGCGGCCAGCGTCGATACAACTCCCGCGCGCGATCGGGGCGGATCATGAGCCACGGCCGCCGGTTCGGCTGGCTGGTTGGCGTGCTCATTACCTTGGCATGGCCAGCGCAGGCGCTCGCCGACACCACGATCAACTTCGACGATCTGGCGCCGGGGGCTACCGTGACCAACCAGTACGCCGATGTGGGCGGATCCGGACAGGGGGTTGTGTTCGGGCCGCTACCGGGTGGGGCGGGCGATGGACTGCGACCTGTGATCACGAGCGCACCGGGTCAGGCGGAGTCAGACTCGCAGGTCGCGAGCATCGACGACTGCCCCGGATGCGAGTTCCCCGCTCCTGTCACCACCGGGACGTTTCAGGTACCTAGGACCCGTGTCAAGGTTGCCGTCGGCTATCTCGGAACGCACGCGCTCTGCCTCGCTTCACAGCCCGACAGCGCTGCCTGCGCGTTCGTGACGCTTACCGCTTACGACTCCAATGGGCAACCGGTTGGAACACCGGCTACCGCCCGGGTAACCCAAGGCGGTGGCGTTACGGCCGTGCTGACGATCTCAACCCCGACGGCCCAGATTCTCGGATTCAAGATCGCAGCTCGGTCTGACAAGGACCTTGGCAAAGCGATCGCCATCGACGATCTCAGCTTTGACACGCCCTCGGGATCAACGCCGCCTGACTTCACGCTCATTCCGGCCAACGCCGACCTGACCGTGACCCAAGGAAAAAGCACCAACGACCAGATCACGATCGGGCGGATCGGTGGCTCCACTGGCGACATCCAGTTCGCGGTCACTGGCCCGCTGCCGGATGGTGTTACGGCTCAGGTTGCACCAAACCCAGCCACCGGGCACACGACAACGCTCACGGTGACTGCCGCTCCGGATGCCCCGTCCACGGCCGGGTCGAATCCGACGATCACGATCACCGGATCTCCACTGTCATCTAGCTCAGGCACCGCGTCACACCAGCTCACCCTCCACGTCGCTGTTCAGCCAGCGTTCGACGTAGGGATAAAGGGACCGACCCACGTGGGCCTAGGTGCCTGCACGGTGACGGTTCCCGTGGCCGTCAGCCGCGCGCTTTCATTCCCTGGACCGGTTTTGCTTACCGTCACCGGCCTCCCGGTCGGCGTCACCGGAGCCTTTGATCAGTCTCAAGTGACGTTTCCCGGCGGCACAACCGAGCAGGACGTGAATTTGATTCTCAGCGTCCCGGAAGGTGGCGAACGGGTCATCGCGCGGACCGTTGCCGTGCACGCCAGCGCCTCAGGCTTCGGTGAACGCATCGCGACGTTCACCGTCGGTGGCTTCTGCCCCATGCGCTTCGATCCCGAGGTGACTTCGATGCAGATCACCCAGGGAACCCAGCTCCCCGTACTTCCCGCCCGGAACCCATCGAATCCTGCTGCGCCGATTACCTACGGCTCGCTCGGTCAGGCGGCACAGCCGGGGACGCTCCAGGCGCTGGCACGACTGTCTTCGGTCAAAACCACTGTCGTGCGGGTATACGCGGACCTACGTTACGGACCGCCAGGCGGCCTTTCTGTGCCTGCTGTCCTGAGGGGGTGGCGCTACGGCTCGGGTGGCCAACTCGTCGAGCTGCCTGGAAGCCCGATCTCCCCGGTCGAATCGCCGAAGAGACTCATCCTCCTCTCACCGATGCTCCGCGACCTGATCGAGCGGGACACCGGCGTTTATACGTTCGCGCTGCCCAGTGCCTGGACCCGAGGCAGGATCAAGCTCGAGGCGGATCTTCTTCCCACGCAGGTCGTCCTGCCCCAGCTGGTCGTCCAGGCGAGCGCACTCGCATCGGCCGCAGCAATCGGGCCGCCACAGCTCGCGCCATGCGTCAGCCTCGCGTGCCAGATTGACAACAAGTTCGCGATCAGCGAGATCCCCTTCGCCTACACCCATCCGGTCACCATCCGCCCGCTGGCCATGATCCGGACCAACCCCTACGACAACACGCTTCCCGATCCCGACTCGGTGTTTCAGTGGGCTCGGGTGGTCTCGCCTATGGAGGTCAACGTGGAGCCCTATGCCACCACGATCGACATAGGCGATCTCGTCGCGCAGAGCAAACCCAGTACGACCGAGGCGCTGGACAGGGTCCGCCACTATGTCTGCAATCACGGGGAACCGAGTGCCGGCTGGGACGTCGGCGTCGAACATGATGTGCCGCACCTGCGGAGCGCCAAAGGGCAGGGCTCCTGTTACGAATTCCCGGCCGGGATAAGCCACCACGATATGGCGTTTGTCTCCGCGGACCGCCCATTGACCAGCGTGGCGCACGAGGTGTTCCACCTCTACGGCCGCCCGCACGCGTCGGCGGCCTGTGGAAGCGGCATTGACCAGGCAACTCCACCCGAGCCCTGGCCTCCCGACGAATCTGGGTTCATCCAGAGCGTCGGACTCGAGCCGGCCGTCGCAAACTCCGCTCGGATCTACCAGTTGATCGCCGGAACTTCCCAGGCGTCGGATTTCAAGTGCCGGACCGATCCCTTCTCGCCGAGTAGCTGCGGGGGAGCCAACCCGCAGCAGTCCTTCGACTTCATGTCGTATTGCGGGGCATCGGCAGACGGCGACCCGCGATTTGGGAACACCTGGGTTTCGGTGCACAACTGGAACGCTGTGATGGCGTCGTTTGGCTATGGCCCCGCGCGCGATGTTCGGTCCCATCCACCGCGTCCGCGGGCCGCGACGGTTCCATCCTTACACGTGACCGCGGACGTGGATCCCACCGGAGCGGTGAGGATCGCGACGCTCGATCCGGTGCCAGCACCGCGAGCTCCCGCCGGCAACTCGGACTATCACCTGATCGCGACCGATAAAGCGGGTCATGCCACGGTCGACGTGCCCCTACAGGAGACATTCGGCCACGCTGACGGCGTGCCGGCCGAGCCGATCCTGACGCTGTCCGGTGTGGTGCCGGTTTCGGGCACCGACGCCGTCGAGATCGTCAAGCACGGGACCATGCTGGCCCGTCGAGCAAAGAGCCTCCACGCGCCGCAAGCCAGGTTCGCCGGTCATCCTCAGTTCCGTGGCGGGTCCGCGAACATCCGGTGGCGCGCCACCGACGCCGACCGTGATCCGCTCGAAGTCGATCTCCAGTACTCAGGTGACGACGGCCGCAGCTGGAGGTCGATCTGGATGGGTCCCAACCGC
This sequence comes from Solirubrobacteraceae bacterium, assembly GCA_035938755.1. GTDB lineage: Bacteria > Actinomycetota > Thermoleophilia > Solirubrobacterales > Solirubrobacteraceae > Palsa-465. The sequence goes on from DASZGO010000042.1 coordinate 8,096, forward strand.
GGTCAAGCGACGGTGCCTAGCCTCTACCTGTTTCGCTCGGGAAAGTCTCGGCTCAGCATCTCGGTGAGCGACGGGTTCCAGACGACGAAGGCGATCTCCAGGCGCTTCCACTCCCCGGGGGCCGCGCCAATCGTTCACATCCTCTCGCCGTTGTCCGGACTGCGCCAGCCACGCGACGCCCCACTCGTGCTCACCGGCCAGGCGTTCGATGACCGGCTGCGGCTACTGAGCGGACGACATCTACGGTGGATGCTCGGCCGGCGTGTCCTGGGGCGGGGGGTGGCGATCACAGTGTCCGGATTGCCACCCGGCCACCAGCGAATAGCGCTCCTCGCCACCGATTCCGCCGGCCGCACCAGCGCGGCCTACCTACTGGTCGGCGTGCAGGCCGTCCGACCCTTGTTCCTCAAGCTCGTCGCACCGCGCCGCGTGGGACGCCACGGTGGATCGCTGAAGCTGCGGGTCGCCAGCTCGATACCGGCCACGCTCGCGGTTCACATCAAGGGCCGGCGAGATCAACGATTCGCGATCGGCCGCCGGATTCAGGCGCTGAAAGTCGTGATTCCGGCTGGGCGCGGCGCGCTGACGCTTCGCTTGACGCTGCGTTCCGGCGCATTGAGTCGCGCGATGCTTGTCCGCGTCGTCCGCCATTGAAGGGGACATCCCCTGGTGAGCGGTCATCTCGAGTCTGGGACCTCGCAGACGAGTGGGGCGGCGAACCCGGTGATCTGGTGGCCGGCCGTGGCACGCTGCACGAACTGACGATGTGCCTGCTGGAGCAGATCCGCGATTCCGGACCAGGATGAAAGCAGTCACGTCGCCAATGCTTGAGCAGGGTGATCGCCGGAACCTCAGCTTCAGCCCAACAGGGTGTGACCTATGTCCCGACTCATGAGAGACATATAACCTGGGACATATGTCGTGAACCCAGACACCCTCGCTCACCCTAGAAGAATTCGCCGGTAACCCGATACTCCGGAGGACCATCGATTGCTCGTATCGGCTTTCCGGGGCATCAAATGGGCATCTAAAGCTTCTCCGAGCGGGCCGTGGAGATGGTGTCTCTCTGACGCCCTTGCCCCGCCAGCATTCGCGTCATAGGCTGCCCGCCAACGAGCAGTCCGGTTCGTCCGGCTAATGCCGGTGATAGGTGCCGAACTCCTCGGGAGCTCGCCCCTCATACAACGCCACGCGGCAGGCAGCCGAGCGATCGGGCCTCGCCGGCCGGTGACTCTGGCTACTGCTCATAGCCCGCAGGGGAAGGCTGGCGTCAATGAGGCGAGGCTTCTGGTTTCCGATCCGATTGGAGAAGCCAGGCCGCTTGTCGGGTCTGCTCTCGCTGCTCGTCCTTAACGCATTAATTGCCGGGCGCGACGAACTGTGCTGCTTCCCCGAGCCGACATATGTCGCTAAACGATCCAACGTGGTCGCCGGAAGGCGGCGGGCCGCCGAGCACGGCACTCTGTCGCTGGTACAGGCTGAGCGGCCATATCACCGGCGCCGCCCACGAGACCGCCGCCTGCCGTCCCGGGCGGCAGAGTCTTGGGCCACACTCGGATCCTCCGACCACGCATCGTGGGCGCACGGCTTGCATTGCGCTCAAGCGAGTGAGAGAGTTGGTCCGTCCAGGCCCGGCATCGGGTCGGGCCGCAAGTGGAAGGGGACAGCATGGCGGATCGTGTTCTGTTCGTTGGTTGGGGGGAGACGGTGCGTGGGGCCGAGGAGCGTGGCCTTGAGGTGTTCAACGAGTCCATGGGCCTTTACGGCCGAATGCAGCAGGATGGCCGCATTGAGAGCTTCGACACCGTCCTGTTTGACCCCAACGGCGGGATGGGCGGCTTCATCATCGCCCGGGGCAGCAGGGAGCAGATCGACGGGATGCGTGCGGACGAGGAGTTCCAGCGCAACACGAATGATGCGGCGTTGATCGTGGACGGCCTCACGCACATCGAGGGCTACACCAACGAAGGCGTCGCCGAGCAG
>DASZGO010000043.1:0-12654 GCA_035938755.1 Solirubrobacteraceae bacterium
AGTCGCCAAGCGCGCTCCGCCGGAGCGGGCGCCGGCACGACCGGGCCTTGAACCGCGTCCTGAATCTGGGCCGAGTCCGCGCTCCAGAAGGCCGCTCCGCTGGCGGGCGTCGCCGCTACATCGCCATCGACCAGCACCTCATCCTCAGCGACCGTCGGCCCATTCGCCCGGGGACCGAACGGAACCAGCTCCTCGGTGGGCCCAAACCAATCGCTCGGGAACCGCAGGATCGTGGCCCCGTCGTCCGGCCCGTCCCTACCGCTCGCGTTGTGGCGTCCCTCGGTTTCCACGGCTTTGCAGACCTTTTCTCGCCGACCGTGGCAATGACGTCCTCCTGCCGGGGTATTATATCCTTAAATTGGTTCCAGTTTGTCTCAGTTAGACAAAAAATGAGCACAGATCGCGGGAATCTGGACGACACATTTCTGACCGTGGCTGAGGTCGCGGAGCTCCTGAAGCTCAACCAGCAGACGGTCCGCAACTGGATCGATCAAGGCTCGCTGCCGGCGGTCCGGGTCGGGCGTCGGGTGCGCATCCGGCGCTCGGATCTGGAGCGCGTGCTGGCTGAGGGAGCCACGAAGACGCCCGAGCCGGAGTCGCACCCGGACAACCAGAGCGCAGAGGACTTCTGGGGCGGCGGGCCGGTCGGGCTCGCTGAACCTCGCTCGGGATCATGAGTTTCGCCCGGGATCTGGACGAGCAGCGGGCGCAGATCATGCGGGCCGTGCGCCAGGCCGGCAGCGAGTGGTCGCAGGCCATGCGAGCCCACGTCCTCGCCCCTCCGGACCCCGCCTTCGCCGAGCGTCTTCGCCACCTGGCCGACGCAGCGGCTCGCGAGCAGGTGGCCTGGGAGCACGCGCACGCCGCTGGTCTCCTGTGGCGGCCGATTCCCGGAGCCGAACGCGCCGAGCCTCCCTACGAGCTGCGTCCTGGCACCGGCCGCCGCGGGCCGGCGCCGCTGTGGGCGCGGTTCGACGCCGCGGTGACAGCGCTCAATCTGGCCATTGCCGGGTCCGATGCCGCGGCGGTGGCCGACGCGTTCGGCGAGATGTCACAAGCCGCAGCCACGCTGGCTGATGCCGTGGCTCAAGAGGACACGTCAGCCCGCGCGCGAGATCACGCCCGAGCGCCCGGCGCTGCCTAAAACCACACTAGATCTTTACCCCCGGGCAAGGCACCGATGTAACGATGCTCGCGCAACGCAACAACGACCCAAAGGAGGGGAGATGCCTCAGATCTTCGTCACAGCAGACGGTGGAGGTGAGGAGCGGTCGGTGATGCTGCGGGAACGGATAAACGTGGCCGACTTCGAAAGTGACCGATTCGCCGAGAACCTTGTCGAGCGTTTGGGCTGGGCGGTGCTGGATGCCGCCGAGGCCGAGCACACTCGCGACGCGGCCGACCCGGAGTTCGAGGCGCCTGAGGCGCCTCAGCCTCAAGCCAAGCGGCGGTTCGAACGCAAGTCCGCAGACGACCGCGTGCCGCAGCCCGTCTAGCCGCGGCCTTCGGCCAGCGTAGTCACCACCGCTTCGTAGACCCCGGCTCCATACCCGGCGGAGGCCAGCCGGACGCCGGGGTCGCTCGAAGCCTCTTCACCGAGGCCCGAGTCGCGCTCCAGCGCATTGGCCACCAACCAGAACGCGCCCACGGCGGGGGCGACCTCCATGTCCTCACGGGAGTCGCCGACCGCGATGCAGTCGCCCGGGGTGTAGCCCCGGGCCTGCATGTGGCGCGCCACCGAGCGAGCCTTCGAGGCGGCGGCCGGGATCAGATGGTAGGCGTGGACGACCGGCAGGCCGGGCATCTGCTCAGCCTGCGCCCGGACCACGCCGTTGTCAACCAACCGCAGCCAGCCCAGCCCGGATCGCTCGAGTAGCGCCCGGGTGTCTGTCAAGTCGATCAGTCCGCGGAACAGATGCGATACCTCGCGTCCGGCGGACCACGGTGTGTGGTACTCGAGCGCGCCGGCGTAGTGCTCCAGCAGCAGCGCCGGGGCACCTGAGCGATCGATCTGCTCGTAGATCGAGCCCTCGGACTCAGACGGCACCACCCCGTCGGTCAGCCACTCCAGCTCGCCGTCGACGACCAGCCCGCAGCCGACCTCGAACGAGTACGCGTCGGCACCGATGAGTCGCGCGGTCTCGAACACGCTGCTCTGGCGGCGCCCGGAATACAGCATCACCTCGACCCCGGCTCGCCAGCAAGCCTGAAGGGCGCGCACGCCATCCAGGGCGAAGCCGCCGTCGGCCCCGCGCACCAACGAGGCCCCCGGACCCAGGAGCGTTCCGTCGAGATCGAGATACACGCACCGCATTTGGGGCGGCGACGATACTGGGGAGCGTGACGACGATCAGGGACACCGAGCCGTGGGTCGCGCTGCTGGAGACCGGCCGAGCGGACGAGCGCCTGATCCACGACGGGACGACCGAGCCGCGATCGCCGCGGTTCACCGACCTGCCCCGAGAGCTCTCGCCCGCGGTCATCGACTCCCTCGAACACGCGGGGATCGAGCAACTCTATGAACACCAGGAGGAAGCGCTGCGGGCGGCGTTCGCCGGCCCGACGATCGTCACCACCGGGACGGCGTCCGGTAAGTCGCTGTGCTTTCAGCTCCCGACTCTGCAGGTCCTGACCACCGATCGCTCGGCCCGGGCGCTCTACCTGTACCCGACCAAGGCGCTGGCCCAGGACCAGGCCAGGGCGCTGCACGCGTTCGGCCTGCACAAGCAGGTTCGCGCGGCCATCTACGACGGGGACACCCCGCGGGCCGAGCGGGCCGCGATCCGCAAGCGCAGCAACCTGATTCTCACCAACCCCGACATGCTGCACGTCGGGATCCTGCCCCATCATGCGGCCTGGGACGAGCTGCTGGCCAACCTGGCGTTCGTGGTCATAGACGAGGCACACGTATATCGCGGGGTGTTCGGCTCGCACGTGGGCAATGTCCTGCGCCGTCTGCGGCGGGCCGCCGCCATCCACGGGACCGAGCCCCGCTTTCTGCTCACCTCAGCCACGATCGCCAACCCGCTGGAGCTGGCCCAAGGTCTCACCGGCCTAGCCGAGTTCAACCTGGTCGACCGGGACACCGCTCCCCGAGCGGCTCGGCGGATCGCCATATGGAACCCGCCGCTCGTCGATGAGAAACTCGGCGTGCGTGCGTCCGCCCTGGCCGAGGCGGCCGAGGTGTTCTCGGAGCTGATCGCCGCGGGCGCTCGCACCATCTGTTTCATGAAGTCCCGCAAGGGCGTCGAGCTGATCCTGCGCCACGCCTCAGAACGGCTGGACGCCGAGCTGGCGGAGCGCATCGCCCCGTACCGGGCCGGCTACACACCCGCGCAGCGCCACGACATCCAGCGCCGGCTGAGCGACGGCGAGCTGCTGGGTGTGGTGGCCACCGACGCGCTGGAGCTGGGGATCGACATCGGCGAGCTGGACGCGGCGATCTGCGTGACCTTCCCGGGGACGGTGGCCAGTCTCAAGCAGATGTGGGGCCGGGCCGGGAGACGGGGCCGGGGCTTGGCCGTGTACGTGGCCGGCGAGGACGCGCTGGACCAGTTCTTCTGCCGGCACCCGGACGAGTTCCTGACCCGGCCGGTCGAGTCGGCCATCCTCGACGCGTCAAGTCCGGAGATCTACGACGAGCACCTGCTGTGCGCTGCCCACGAGGCGCCTCTGTCCGAGGCCGACGAGCCGTTTCTGGGGACCCAATGGCTGGAGCATGCGCGGCAGCTGACCGAAGCGGGGTGGCTGCGCGAGCGGGCCACCGGCTTCGTACCGCTCCGGCCCGATGACTACCCCGCGGCTCGGGTCGCCCTGCGCTCGGCATCGGCGGATAGCTTCATCCTGATCGACTCGAGCTCTGGGGAGGTGATCGGATCAGTCGAGGCACCGCGTGCATATGTCACCGTCCACCAGGGCGCCATTTACCTGCATCTGGGCCGTGCCTTCCGGGTCCTGGAGCTCGACCTGGACTCCCGCCGGGCAATGCTCGAACCGTTCGACGGCGATTACTTCACCCAGACCAAGCGCGAGAGCATGACCCTGATCACGCGGCTGGAACAGCAGCGCCAAGCCCGCGGCGTCACTCTGTGCTTCGGCGAGGTCGTGTACTCCGAGACCGTGCTGGGCTATCAGCGCAAGCACCTCCAGGACCATCAGGTGATCGACTTCCAGACGCTTGACCTCCCCACGGTCGAGTTCCCCACCCGTGCCCTGTGGTACGAGCTGGACGAGCTGGTCGCTTCGCCGGGACGAGGCGGGGAGGCGTTCCCCCCCCAGCTGCTGCTGGGCTCGCTGCACGCGGTCGAGCACAGTCAGATCGCGGTCCTGCCGCTGATCGCCATGTGCGACCGCTGGGACATCGGCGGCCTGTCCACCAACGCCCACCCTCAGACGGGTAGCCCCACGATCTTCATCTACGACGGCCATCCCGGCGGGGTAGGCATCACCCGCCGCGGCTACGAGCAGTTCGAGCGCCTGGTCGACGACGCGCGGCGGCTGATCGCCGAATGCCCGTGTCAGGCCGGCTGCCCGTCCTGCATCCAGTCGCCCAAGTGCGGCAACCTCAACGAGCCGCTGTCCAAGCGCGGCGCACTGGAGCTCCTGGGCCGGCTTACTTGAAGGCCAGGCTGGCGGTGCCGTTGAGCCCGGACGCGGTGTTCGAGGCCCAGCCGGTGAGGTTGCCCAGCGTGCTGATCAGCGCGGGCGGGATGCGGGAGGAAGCGCTTCGGCTGACCAGGCTAAGCAGCTGGGGCAGCGCGACGCTGAACGCCACCGGCCCCTGAGCCCCGGCCGCCGGGGCCGTCGGGGCGCTGGCGAAGGCATGTACCTGCGCGGCGGTTGTCTTGTTGCCGACCGCCAGCCGGGAGCCCACCAGCTCGAGGATCACATCGCCCTTGGGCTTCTTGAATACGTAGGCGTTGCCGGCCCGGGTGACGGTCCCGGTCTGGAACGCATCACGTGGGTCCTTGAGCAGCTTGGCCAGCGTGGCCGCGGTGGCCTTGGGGTCCGCGACGTCGGCTCGGCCGAACGTGGCGTGGAGGTTGCTGGCGATCACCAGATTGCCGGTGAGCTGATGCAGGAGTGCGGTGATGTCGGTGCCGGTTTTGGCGCGCAGAGCTGCCTGGCGTCGCTGGAAGGTCGCCCACTTGCCCGGGGCGGCCAGCTGCTCGGCCGACTCGATGAACGTGATCAGGTGCTGGGGGTCTTGGAGCCCGGCCGCGATCGGGAAGCCGGTGGGCAGGGCGGGAACCGGCGCGGCAGAGGACAGCGGGAGCTGGGCCGGGGACAGCGACGAGCCAGTGGTGTCGACGTGGTAGCGGACGGTCGTCCCGCTGGAGCTGGCGCCGATCGACACGCCGTAGCCGCGGATCGCGGCCACCCACGGGACCCGGAGGGCGCTGCTGGCTCGGGGATTTCCGGTCAGCAGCTGCTGGACGTTTCCAAACACCTGGATCTCGGCGTCGGTCGGCAGACCGGCGGTGTTGGCGGCGTATGAGGCCATCGACACGCCTCCGCCTTGGGCGTGGCGATCCAGCGCTGCGATCACCGACTCCCGGGTGGCTCCCACCACCAGCGTGGCGCCGTCGACCGCAATCGCGGTTCGCCCGCCGGCTCCGTAAAGCGTCGCGCTGCCCCGGCTGCCCAGCTTGCGCAAGCCCGAGGAGGTCCTCTGGATAAGCGAGTTCAGCGCCGAGGAGCTCTTGGTCACCCAAACCGCCACGTAGTTGCGACCTCCTCCGCTCCGGTACAGCGACGCGGCGGGAATGGCAAAGACCACCGGATTCCCGAACAGGGGCTTGACGTCGGCGTTGTAGTCGACGCCGGCCTGCCGCAGCCGGGTGATCACCGCGGACTCCAACAGCGGGGCGAAGGAAAACCGACCCAGGAACGCCATCGTGTTCTTGACTCCAGCCGAGTTCGGATCCGTCTGGATCGTCAGGACCAGCGGGCTATTGGCCGGAAGGTACGAGAACTCGGTCTGGAGCGGGCTGCCGCTGGAGCCCGAGGATCCGCACCCGGCGACCCCAGCCGCGGCGACGGCGCAGATGACCAAACCGACGATCCAGCGGGCGCGAAGCACGCGGGAAGGCTACCGACCCTCGAGCTGGCGAGGTCGCACATAAGAAGCCAGCCGGGCCCGACCCGGTGCCAGCTCGCTCCAGGCGCCCTCGAACGTCAGGGTGGCCAGCCCGCCGGTGGGAAATTTCCGCTGGACCTCTCCCAGATCGGCCTCCGAGCCGGCCGCCGCGGCCAAGCGCAGCACCAGCACCTGCATCGTCGGGTTGTGGCCGACCACCATGGCCGATCGCACATCGTCCGGGAGGCTCTGCAGCCGGGCCAGGACGGTGCCGGGCGAAGCCGCGTAGAGCTCGGACTCGATCAGCCACTGTCCCGGCGGGTCCACCACCTCCAGGGTCTCCCGCGTGCGCCGCGCGCTGGAGGACAGGACGAGCTCCGGCATGATCCCGGCCGAGCGGACATGGTCGGCCAGCACCCCCGCGGCCCGCCTGCCCCGGGGGGCCAGCGGCCGTTCGTGGTCCTCGATTTCGGGATCGTCCCAACTCGACTTGGCGTGGCGGAGGAGGTAGAGGACCCGGTTCGGCGGCATCGGAAGCGATTGTCTAGCATCGCCAGGACAGGGCGAGATAGCTCAGTTGGTAGAGCACACGACTGAAAATCGTGGTGTCCCCGGTTCGATTCCGGGTCTCGCCACTGCCGCTGGCTTGGCATCGCGCCGAGCGTGGCGATCGAGGGGGACGATCTGTGTCGAGCGAACAGGAACATCAGGGTGGGGCCGGGCCTGAACACAGTCCGGCGCCCGCCGGCCAGGTCGAGAGCCTGGAGAAGCGAGCGATCCACGAGGTCGTGCATGTGTGGATTCCCTTGGCCATCGTTGTGGTCTCGGTGTGTGCGGCGATCGTGGGTTGGCGGGCCTCGCTGTCCGAGGAGTACGGCACGCACAAGGAAGAGCTCTCGCGCCAGGACCTGGTTCAGCAGCAGCAGCAGCTGATCCAGGACAACAGCGCCGTCAACTCCGACATCCGGCTGTTCGGGCAGTTCGCCGAGTACTCGCTGCTGGCCGAGCAGCTGCCCAAGGACGCCGGCCAGGTGGGTGGGCCGGTGGGAGATCAGCTGCGAGCCGAGGGACAGGCCGACCTCGGACTAGCCCGGGCGGCGGGCAACCAGATCGCCCACGTCAACTACTCGTTCGATCCCAGCAACCCGACCGCCAACGACCAGGTCGTGCGGCATGACGGTACCTACAAACCGGGCCACCCCTACGACGCGTCGGCGGGCCTGGACGACGCCGAGAACGGGGACACCGCGTTGCATGGCTTGGAGCCGGACCAGCTGCACGCAGCGGCGCTGTCCGAGCAGACCCAAGGGGTGCGGTTCACCGGGATCGCCGCGCTGTTCGTCGCCGTTCTGGTGCTCCTCACTTTCGGCGCGATCATCCGCGGCCCGCTGAAGCTGTGGTTCGCCGGTTCGGCCGGTGGGCTGGCCGTGGCGGCCCTGGTTCTGTTCCTGATCGTCCAGTTCTCCTGACCGATGCCGGAAACAGGCCCCGAAATCCCCCAAGTCCACGAGATCGTTGGCGAGGAAGTGGAGCACGCCGGCCGCTACGGCAAGGCGATCGCGGTCGCCGTGGTGGTGACCACGCTGATCGGCGCCCTGGTGGCCTGGGGCCAGGTCTCCGCGTTGCGGTCCCATGACCGGGCCGATGCCCAGGCCGAGCGTTACGCGGCGCTGTCGCTGACCGCGGCGGCGATCGGCCGCGGGCAGGCGCAAACCCAGGTCGACCGCTTCAATCTTCTGACCCAGGAGGTGCGCCAGGCCGACAACGCATCGCTGTTCCAGCGGTTCGGAACCTCGTCGAAGGCGACCGATCTGCTGGCCAAGCGCTGGAACTCGGTGGCCGCTCAGACCGAGGCCGACACGCCGGGCATCGCGCGTTCGCAGGACGTTCCATACATCTGCTCGCGGACCTTCGAGAAGAGCTGCCCGGCGGCCAACGCCACCTACAGCCCCGACCAGGACGCCAACTTCCCGGCGCGCCTGCAGGAGGCCATGCAGTGGTCGAGCTACCGCCTGTCGGCTTTGCGCGATGGGGCCAACCAGCGGGCCGAGGACGGGGAGTCGAAGTTCGTCCACTACGCGGCCGCGCTAACCGCGCTGGCTGTGGCCGTGTTCCTGTTCGGGTATTCGCTGACCCCGAACGGGCAGCCGCGTCGCCGGCTCTACTCCCGCACGGCCACGACCTTCGTTGTGGTGGCCGGGATCTATGCCCTGGTGCAAGCGCTGACGCCGCTCAGCCAGCCACCGGATCCCGCGGCCACCGCGTTCGCCAACGCCGAGGTGGCCAAGAACACCGGCGACTACGAAACCGCAATTGCCGACTACGGGGCCGCGATCAAGCTCCGACCTCGCTTCGTCGCGGCCTACGCTCACCGCGCGCAGGCCGAATACCAGGCGGGGATTCCTCATATCGGGTCAGGCCAGGACGCCCAGCAGACGACGGCCGGTCCGGCCACGATCGCTCCGGTCGAGGCGCTGGACCGCGCCGTCGAGGACGAGCTGCATGCTCGCGAGGAGGGATCGGGCGCAGCTGACCTGCTGGCCAATCTGAGCGCCGACCTGCTCTACCGCGGCCTGTTGAGGCACAGCCTCAGCGACCTGCGCGCCGGCTACGGGTACGGTCAGGAGGCGCTGGACAAGCTCCGCAGCCAGCAGCACGTGGCCAACCTGCTGGTCAACACCGAGTTCAACCAGGCCGAGATCAGCCTCGTGTTGGGCCAGCCCCAGGCCAGTCAGGAGTACGCGCTGGCTGAGCAACAACTCCACGCATCCGACGTAAACGCCGAGTTCGCGGCGGCCTCGGCGCTCACCGACCTCAATCTGATTGCCCAGCAGTACCCGGCGCTGAGGCTGAGGACCGATGCGTTGCAGGCGCAGGTCGTCCACAGTGGCGAGACCTATTACGACGGCAAGGGCAAGCCGTACTGGGACTCGCCCAACAACAACTACGTCAGTCCGGTGCCCAGCAAGGTCGTGCACTTCGGCCAGGTGAAGGCCGAGCCGGACCCCGGTCACGCCTACTACCAGATCCCCGACCCGGGGAACTTCAACCCGGACAAGGATCTGCTGTCGGTGCAGTGGGAGTACCGCGATCCGGTCAACGGTGAATGGGCCGTGCTGCCGGAGGTCTCAGGGCCGGTGCTCACCGGCCAGCTGATCAAGTACAGCGACGGCAGCTTCTCCTCCAACAACCCGTCCTACCTGTCGGGCACCAGCCCGGCCACCTGCCTGCCCCCGGGCCAGTACAGAGTCAGGCTGTACGCCAACGGCCGGCTCTCCGCGACCGGAACCGCGACCGCCCGCTGGCCCGCGCTCAAGGCGGTGCGCTTCCGCGAAGTCGCGGGCGCGGCCTGTGTGCCCCAGAACTGGAAGGCGCTACCCAGCTCCCAGGTCGGCACCGACGCCTACATCGCGCCCGACCTGAGTGGCGGAGCGCTGATCTTCGGCATCCCCAAGCAGGCGGCGATCTCCTACGTCGGCAGCACCGATGCGTTGTACACGCTCCTGGAAAGCGCGGTCCACGGGTTGAGCGGACAGCTGACCGGCCTGCAGTCGCAGACCAAGCACTCCACGCCGTTCTTCATGAGCGCGAGCAACGGTCAGCAGGAGTTCTGGAGCTATGACCACGGCTTCGTGTACTCGGGGATCGGGAGCGCGCTCAACGGCCAGGTGTACGTGGGGGTGACCTGGTCGCGTGACAACGGGCGCACGGCCGATCTGTTCCACGCGCTGAGTCCGCTGTAGGTCTGAGCGGTCCTCAGGCCCGCCGCGCCCGCACCACCACCCGGCCGCCCCGGGCCGGGATCATGGTCACGTTGCGGTTCTTGGGTCGCTCGGGCCTCGGGTCGGAGGCCTCGATGTCGAGCCGCCGGGCCATGGCCGTGAGCACCACCCGCTGCTCGGCCATAGCCAGTGCCGCGCCCAGGCAGCGCCGCGTCCCGCCGCCGAAGGGAAGCCACTCGTAGGTTCCGGGCTTCTGACCCAACCACCGCTCGGGCCGGAACGCGAACGGCTCCGGGTACAGATCCTCCCGGTGGTGCAGGAGCAGGATGCTGACCGCAACGGCCGTATCGGCGGGGATGCCGTAGTTGCCGAGGCGCCAAGGGACGGTCACCCGGCGGCCTGTCGTCGGGATTACCGGGCGCACCCGCATGGCCTCGGTGATCGTCGCTTCGACGACTTCGTCAGCGTCCGGTGCGTCCGAGCGCACCGCCTCAAGCAGCCGCTCGTGCGCCTCCGGCGTGCGGACCAGGCGCTCCCAGGCCCAGGCCAGCTGGTTGGCCGTGGTCTCGTGGCCGGCCAGGACGAGCGTCATCAGCTCATCGCGCAGCTCGCGATCCGACAGCGCCTCGCCCTCCTCGGTGCGTGAGCGCATGATCAGCGACATGATGTCGCCGCGCTGCTCCAGGTCGGTGGCCCGGCGGCGTTTGGCGATAACCGCATACAGACAGCGGTCGGGAATCAGCAAGCCGAGCTTGGTCAGCCCCACTGGATCCTCGTGGCCGATCTGCATCAGCTCGGCCAGCTTGGCTCCTGGCATCGTGGACGAGCGCAGCACCTCGCGGATGGCCAGGCGCAGCGCGTGCTCGCGCGTGCCGGGGCGGGGGACGCCCTCGATCCCGAAGATTCCGCCCATGATCACGTCCAGGGTGATCGCCTGCATGCGGGGGGCGAGGGCGAACGCCCGCCCGATCGGCCAGCGCTCGATCTCCCGCTCGGCGGCGTCGGCGATCATCTGCTGGTAGTGCGCGATCGCCTCGCCGTGGAAGGGCGGCAGCAGCAGTTTTCGCTGGCGCAGGTGCCGAGGCCCGTTGGAGGTCAGCACCGAGCCCGGCCCGAGCACGGGGCGGAGCGGCGACTCCGCCGCCAGTGTGGGAACAAGATCGGGTGAAGCCTTGAACAGCGATCGCACGTGGTCGGGGTGCCACGTCATCGTGGCCCCGCCACGGACGTAGCCGCTCGCGTGCCACACATCGCCGAACTTGCGACGGTGGTGAAATACAAAGTGCCACTGACGCTGGCCAAACCACAGCACCTGCACGAGCCGCGGCCAACCAATACGCGGCGGGCGGGGCAGCCGGGCCAGCTCGCTGGCCTCGATCTGGCCCGCCGGCGACGGCGGGGCGGTTCCCAGAAGCTCCGTGCTGGGGCTCGGTACTACAGGGTGTTCGTCGAGCACTGTGCTCATCGCTGCCTCCGGAGACGACGGGATGTAACAGGACTGTAGCTACACAGATGTTACATACTGCGCAGGGACATGTCTACCCACTCTCAGCGCGCCCCGCGCCTGGGCCTGGCAGAGCGGCGGGAACAGCTGCTGGAGGCGGCGCTGGCTGTGGTGGGGGAGCGCGGATTCGATGCCGTGACGATCGATTCCGTGGCCCGCCGAGCCGGGGTCACCCGGCCGGTGGTCTACGACTCGTTTGGCGACCTGGAGCAGCTGCTGCTGGCCCTAATCGAGCGCGAGGAGCACCGCGCGCTGGGGCCGCTGCTCGACGTTCTGGATCGCGAGCGGGGAGTCGACACCGACCCAGCCGAGTTTCTGGCCACGGCGGTGGCGACGTTCCTGGAGGCCGTCCGAGCCAACCCGCGCACCTGGCGGCTGCTGCTGATGCCCGCCCGAGGGACCTCGGAGGAGCTGCGGCGGCGGATCCAGAGCAGCCGGCGGATGCTGGCCGAGCGGATCCTCCCTCTGTTGGAGTGGGGGATCGCCCAGCGGGGAGGTTGGAGCGGCTTCGACCTGGAGCTGGGGGCGCGGCTGATCGTGGCGGCCGGCGAGGATGCCGCCCGATTGACCCTGGCCCATCCGCGCCGCTTTGCCCCGGAGCGCTTCGCCGTGTTCGCCGCCGAGGGCGGCGCGCGGCTTCCGGAGCAGCTGCGCGTCCGAGGCACGCCGCCGCCGCGCCCGATCGAACTCCACGGTCCTGTCCCCGTTCGCGTCGAGGAGTTGCCTGAATCGGGACGGCTGCCCCGGGCCAAGCGCGGCGCGCAGCTGCTCGACGTGACTCTGGTGCTGCTCGGGGAGGAGGGGTTCGGGGCGCTCAGCATGGAGGCGATCGCCCGCCGGGCCGGTGTCAATAGGGCGGTGGTGTATCGCAGCTTCCCCAACCTGGGGGTCCTCCTGGCCACGCTTTTGCGCCGTGAGGATCGGCGCACGCGGCGTGTCCTGGCCGGCCTGCTTCCGGCCCAGCCCCGCGGCCAGCAACCGGTCCGGGTGCTGGGCGAGGCGCTGTCTCGCTTCCTGGAGGCCGTGGTCAGCCAGCCGGAGACCTGGCGCTTGGCGCTACTGCGCCCCGAGACCGCACCGGTGGCACTGCAAAAGCTGGTCGAGCATCGGCGCCGGCAGCTGGCCCGGCGGCTCGAGCCGCTGGTCGAGTGGGGCCTGTCGGCCGCCTCGGGGTCGCGTCGGGTGCTCGACGTGGAGATCCTGTCCCGGATGTTGCTCAGCGTGGCCGAGGAGGAGGGCCGCCTGGCGCTGGAGGATCCCGAGTTTCCGCCCCAGCGCCTACTCGCCAGCTCCTGGGCGCTCCTGGACGCCCTGTGGTCGGCGTGAGGAGCCGCCGCTAGCTGGCCGTT
>DASZGO010000044.1:0-2537 GCA_035938755.1 Solirubrobacteraceae bacterium
GCCGGTTGCCGTGGATGTCGGAGACGATCGCGATACGCACCGCTACCTCTACAGTCTGGGCAGTGAAGCGTGCCCTTCACCTCCGCGGCCTGTGGCCCGTGGTGCTGGCCGCGGCCTGTAGCGAAGCCGCGCGCCGTCTGCTTAGGCCACGCGGGGCGGAGATCACGCCTGCCGAGGTCGATCCTCGCAGGTATTTCAGTCCCGTGGAGATCCGGCGAGGGGCCCGGTATGCCCGCCCGCAGCTGGCCATCGGCCTCGCCGGCCAGGTGATTCAGCTGGCTGTGCTGGCCGGCGCGGTGCGGTACCTGGCCCGTCCGGGACGACGACCCTTGGCTGACCGGGTGGGGGCGCGCCCCGGAATGGGTGGTGCCCTGGCCGCCGGCGTGATGTCGGCCTCGGGGACGCTGACTGGACTGCCGTTGGGCGCGCTGGCCCGCCGCCGATCGCTGGCCGTGGGCCTGAGCACCCAGAGCTGGCGCGATTGGCTGCTCGATGTGGCCAAATCGTCGGCCATCGAGACCGGGCTGGCCACGGGCGCCGGGGCGGCGATCGTGTCGCTGACCCGCCGCTATCCCCGCGGCTGGTGGCTGCCGGCCTCGGCGGGGGCCGTGGGCGTGGCGGGCCTGATGGGCACGCTGGCTCCCGTGTTCCTGGATCCAGTGTTCAACCGGTTTGAGCCCCTACCGGCTGGACCAGTGCGTTCGGATGTGCTGGAGCTGGCCCGAGCCGTCGGGGTCACCGTGGGGGAGGTGTACGAAGTCGACGCCAGCCGGCGAACCACCGGAGCCAACGCCTACGTCACCGGCCTGGGGCCGAGCAAGCGCGTGGTGCTGTTCGACACCCTGCTCGAGCGCTACAGCCGTGACGAGGTCCGGGTGGTGGTGGCCCACGAGCTGGCCCACGTCCGCCACCGCGACGTGTGGCGCTCGCTGGCCTATCTGGCCCTGATCAGCCCCGCCGCCGCCCTGGCCGTGCAGCGGGTGAGCTGGCTGCTCTCGCCCGAGCCGGGCACGGCCGAAGCGCTGCCCGCGTTGGCGCTGGCCGCGGCCCTGGTCGCCACGCCGGTGGGGCTGATCGCGAGCCGCCTGTCGCGAGCCGTCGAGCGCAGGGCCGATGCCGACTCGCTCGAGTTCTCGAGGGCACCGGAGGCGTTCATCTCCTTCCAGCGCTCGGTCGCGCTGCAGAATGTGGCCGACGTCACACCACCGAGGTGGGTCAAGACCCTGCTGGCCACGCACCCCACGACCACTGAGCGGATCGGTGTCGCGCTCGCCTACTCGGCCTCGGGCGGCGCCTCCTCCGAGCCCCCGAACTCGGGCAAGTTCTTGATGCCCTCGCGGGTCTCCCACTTGGAGTAGTTGTCGTTCATCGCGTCGATCAGCTCGCGCATGAATTTGGCCGAGAGATTGATGCGAGACACCACTACGCCGGGAATCTCCTCGTCCTCCACCTCGTGATCCACGCGCGCGAAGGTGATCGTGAACTCGTATTCGGAGTGACTGACGTTGGCGAAGTTCGCGTAGGAGCCCGCCATGATCTCCGGCGAGAAGTGGATATTGATCCGGCGTTCGGAGCGTTCTGGATCTTCCATTGGACCTAGTATCCCATCGTGCGGATCGTCGTAATCGCCGTCGGCCGCGTCCGGCCGCCGTTTGCTGACGACGTGGAGCATTACCAGAAGCTTCTTTCGCGGTACGCGCGGCTCGAGCTGGTGGAGGTGCGAGACGACGATCGTGTGCCCGCACGGCTACCAGATCGGGCCTTCACCTCGCTCCTGGACCGCGACGGAGAGATGCTCGACTCGGTCCAGTTCAGCCGGTTTCTGGAGACCCGGCGCCAGAGCGGGATGGATCTTTGCTTCGCCGTGGGCGGACCGCAGGGGCTCGACATGGCCGCCGATCACCGCCTGTCGCTGGGCAGTATTACGCTGCCGCACCAGCTGGCCCGCGTGGTCCTGCTCGAGCAGCTGTTCCGCGCCCACAAGATCATCGCCGGCGAGACCTATCACTACTGAACCGATGCCCGACCGACCCGACAGCCAGGCCCGCCGCCGCGCGCTCGACCACCGGCTGCGAGCCCGGCACGAGTTGCGGCTGTTCACTCGACGTCTGGGGATTCTGCTCACGGCGCTCGTGGTGCTGATCGTGGCTGGGACGCTGGGCTACTCCCTGGGAGAGGGAACCTCCATCGGCTACGGGTTCGAGTGGACGCTCGACACGATCACCACCGTGGGGGCGATCCCCAACCCGCAAGACACCGGGGCGCGCGTGCTCAAGGTCTGCCTGGAGGTGTTCGGCATAGGTACGCTGTTCTACGGCCTGGTGACGGTGGCGGAGTTCTTCGTATCGGGCCAGCTCAGCGGCCTGCTTGAAGAGCGACGCAGCCAGCGGATGATCGATTCCTACTCAGACCACTTCATCGTGTGCGGTTTCGGTCGCGTGGGGCGCCAGGTGTGTCGGGATCTCAGGGCCGCCAGGGTCAAGCACGTGGTGATCGACCCGAACCCCGAGAACCGAGAGGTCGCGCAAGAGCTTGGG
>DASZGO010000045.1:0-4942 GCA_035938755.1 Solirubrobacteraceae bacterium
AGCGCCTGCTTGGACACGATGAACGCGCCGGGGCGCAGCTTGCCGTTGGCCTGGACCTGGCCCACCGTGGCCTGGGCCAGCGGCACGGCCAGCTTGTTCAGGTCGATCAGGTCGTTGTTGCGGCCGGGCCGGCTGATGATGTTGGACAGGTCGCGGACCGTGGGTACGGCGTCGACGGCCAGCGGGCGGAGTTGAATCAACAGCTGCTGGAGCTTGGGCGCAACCGGGCGGCTGGCGTTGACCAGCTGGGTGATGTCGGGCAGGGCATTGCGCACGTTCACGAACGTGGTGTTGGCCAGCCGCATGAACGGAGGCAGCCGTTGCAGCGAGCTGCCCAGGTTGGCCTGCTGGTTGGCCAGCGCGCTGAACAGCTGGGAGGCGTTCGACACCAGCCCGCTGAGGTCGGCCTGGCGGCTGGCCAGGTCGGTGACCAGGTTGTTTGAGGTGGTGATGAATGTGGTGAACTTGGCCGTGTCGCGGTTCAGCTCATGGAACAGGACGCTGGCGGTGGCGATCGACGGGTTCAGGTACTGCCAGGCCAGCTGAGTCTGCGGACCGCGGCCGGCGTACTGCGAGGCCGATCCCTGGAACACGTCCCGGAGGCCCTGGCGGGTCTGGGCGTTGAGCGAGTTGAACAGCTCATCGAGGTCCACCGTCGAGGTGTTCTGGTCCGCGCCGATCACTCCGTTGTTGGGGATCTTCGCCGCGTTGCCGGGACCCAGGTCGAGGTCCACGTAGCGGTTGGCGATGCCCGACTGGGAGAGCAGGCGGATGACCGCAGTCGTGCCGAAGTGCAGCGGCTTGTAGGTGGAGCTGTTGATGGCCAGCGTCAGCTGCGCCTCACCGTTGGGCGTCAGCTCGATCTTGGACACCGACCCGATCGAGTTGCCGGACACCTGGACCTGGTCGCCCGTGACCAGTTGGCTGGCGTTCTGAAAGATCGCGCGGACCTGGTAGCCGGACCCGCCTGAGGACGCGATGATCACCACCGCGACCACGGCGATCACCAGCGCCGCCAGAGCGGCGACCCGGCCAATCACCGTTGAGTTACGCACCTGTCGACCTAGCCAAAGTTTTCGACTCCTCCCGGGGGCACACGGTGGCGTAGAGTCAGTGGCCGAACGCTACCTGCGCATTCGTCGCACTGTCAATTGGGAACCGACGCGGCCAGGGATGATTTTTGGCCCTGCTCCGGACCTTTCTGAGACAGAAACCTCTGGGGGGGACGAAAACTGTCGACGTAACCCTCGAGTGCAACCTGAGATCCAATCGCTCTGGTGGGTCGAGGCGCTAGCGTTCTGCGAGCCGCCCGCCCGGGTGGCGGAACGGTAGACGCAGTCGGCTTAAACCCGACGGTCCAAGCGGACGTGGGGGTTCGAATCCCTCCCCGGGCATGAGGGTCATACATGACCCGTCGAAAAGCGAAGATTTGCCGAAAAAATCGCAACTTTCGCCCCCGGAAGCGTGTATACACGTGGGAGATCCGCGTCGTGCGGCGACGCGATGCGTGATCTCATGAGCCAGCTGTAATGGAAGCTTCCGCGCTCCGATATTCCGGTGGCATCGGCCTGCAGGGCCGCTCGCCCGTGCTCCGGCTCCAGTCGGACGACAAGCTGATCGCGTACACCCGCCGGGGAAACCAGGTCGCATTCGAGGTCCTGGTGTCTCGCTACCACACCCGTCTGCTGGCGTTCTGCCGCCACCTTCTGGGGTCCCGGGAGGACGCCGAGGACGTCCTGCAGGAGGTGCTGGCCGCCGCCTTCAACGCCCTCCTGGCCGACGAGCGCCCCATCAACGTTCGCCCCTGGCTGTACCGGATCGCCCGCAACCGCAGCCTCAACCACCTGCGCCGGGTCCAGGCGATCGGCGTGGACTCGATGGACATCCACTACTCCGAGCACGGCGCCAGCACCGCCGACAAGGTTCAGCAGCGCGAGCAGTTCCGCCTACTGGTCGGCGACATCCACGAGCTGCCCGAGACCCAGCGCACCGCCCTGATCCTGCGCGAGATGGAGGCGCTGTCCTACGACCAGATCGCCGAGACGATGGAGACCACCGTGCCCGGCGTCAAGTCGCTGCTGGTCCGGGCTCGGATCTCGCTGGCCGAGGCCGCCGAGTCCCGGCTGCTGTCCTGCTCGGAGGTCCGGCTCGAGCTGGGCGAGGTGGCCGAGGGACTGCAGCGCCGGCCCGGCACCCTGGTCCGCCGGCACCTCAAGGGCTGCCACCGCTGTACGACCTTCCAGGGCCAGCTCAAGACCACCAACAAGGCGCTGGGCATCCTGCTGCCGCTCGGCCCGCTGGCGCTGCTCAAGCGGCTGCTGGTCGCCCATCTGGGGCACTCGGCCGGTTCCGGCACCGCGGGTGTGGGCGCCAGCACCGGCGCCGTCGGCGCCACCAGCACGGGCGCCACAGCCGGTATCGGCGCCACGGGCGGCGGCGCCCTGGCCGCCGGAACCGCGGGCTCGGTCAGCTCGGTTGGACTCTTCTCAGCCGGCGCCGGCGCGCTGGCCACCAAGGCCGCTGCCGGACTCGCCGCCACGCTCGTGGTCACGGCCGGAGCGGTCGAGGTCGACCGCGTGGTGGTGCAGCATCACCCCACCGCCGCGGCGTCCCACCACCGGACGCTCGCTTCGATCGCCGGCGTGCCGTTGGCCGGGCACCCGAGCGCGCAGGCCACGGTCCCGCCCGCGCTGGTACCCAAGGCAGATCACAAGACCAGGACGAGCACCGCGGCCGGCACGAACAAGACCAAGTCGGGCGGCAAGGCCACCCTGGCGGCCACGCAGACGGTCAAGCCGACGACCACCAAGACGGCAACGGCCCAGCCGAAGCACCAGCTGGGAACCGCGGCCACCGTCCAGCGCAAGCCGGCAACCAAGCCCACGCCGCCGCCGGGCCGCACCGTGACCCAAACCACCCCGACCACCGTGCTGCCCAGCTCGGGCCACAGCGGCTCGACCGGCTCCACCGGACGTCAGCGCAGCGGCACGCACACCACCACCTCGAAGCACCACCACCGCTCGAGCTCTCACCCGGCGTCCTAGCCGCCGGTGATCGACCTCGAGCACTTCCAGGAGGTCGACATGCGCGTCGGCCGGGTCCGCTCGATCGAGGAGTTTCCCGAGGCCCGCGTCCCCGCCTGGAAGCTGAGCATCGACTTCGGGCCTGAGCTGGGCGTCATGCGCTCCTCGGCCCAGATCACCCACTACCCGCGCGAGGCGCTGGAGGGGACGCTGGTGGTGTGCGTGACCAACTTCCCGCCCCGGCAGATAGGGCCCTTCCGGTCCGAGGTCCTGGTCCTCGGCGCGCTAGATCCCGAGCGCGGCGTGGTGTTACTTCGCCCCGACGGCGAGGCCGAGCTGGGCTCCCGCATCGGCTAGAGCGGCGCGGCCTAGGGCCCCGGCTGCACTCCGACCACCAGCCGTCCCCGGTGCTGGCCGTCGACCGTGATGGCATAGCCGCCGGGTGGCAGGACGCCCAGCTTGGCCGAGGCCCGGCCCGAGGCGGGCACCGTCAGCGTGCGGGGCTGGGGCTTGACGTCGATCGCCACGTGATGGGTGCCGGCGTCATGGGAGACGATGGTGAGCAGGATCGGCACGGACTTGGGGGTCGACACCGTGGCCGGGATGAGCCTCTCCCCCGGGCCCAGGATGTAGGTGGCCGGCAGGACGACGTGGGTCGCGCTGCTGGTGCCGCCGCTGGTCGGCGCCTGCGTGGCCCCGTTGGTCGACCCGCTCCTGGCCGCGCTCGTCGACCCGCTCGTGGCGGCCGTCTGCCCT
This sequence comes from Solirubrobacteraceae bacterium, assembly GCA_035938755.1. Classification (GTDB taxonomy): domain Bacteria; phylum Actinomycetota; class Thermoleophilia; order Solirubrobacterales; family Solirubrobacteraceae; genus Palsa-465. The sequence continues at coordinate 3,780 of DASZGO010000045.1, forward strand.
CCGGTGGCCGAACCGGTTTTGGGCGCGTTGTTGCCGCAGCCGGCCAGCGGCAGGAGTGCTGCCAACGCACCGAGAAGAAGTTGCTGACGACTCATAAACCGGCCGGCAGTTGCCGATAAATGCTCCACATGAGGTGGCCTGATGAAGCCGGCGAGACTGACACGGAAGAACTGGTTCGAGTATGACGCGGCACATCGGCGCGTGTGGATCCGGGGCCAGCGGCTGCATCACGGGACCGCCGGAAGCATGGTCGCCGCGCTGGCCTGCCTGGCGCTGGTGACCGGCCAGCTCAAGGGGGGCTCGAGCATGCGGTCGCTGGGCGCCATGGCCGCGGCCGGTGGGGCGCTGATGGCCCACGACTGGAAGGACCGCTCCATGTGGTTCGAGTTCGGCCGCGGGTCTCAACTCTAAGCATAAACCTCAAGTAGACGGTTATAGTAGTCGTCCTCGGAGAACTGCCTCCGGGCCCGGTCGAGCGCGGCCGCGCCGGCCTGCCCACGGGCCTCGCGGTCCTGCCACATCTGTTTCAACGCCCGGTCCCAGGCCCCCTGGTCCTCGGCGGGCAGCACGGACTCCGGGTCGACCATCTCGGGCAGCCCGCCTCGATCTGAGGCCAGCACCGGCACGCCGTCGCCCAGCGCATCCAGTACCGAGTACGGGCAGGCCTCCTCGCAGCGGGAGGGCACCAGCACGGCCCCAGCCTGGCGCCGGACCTCGGCCAGGCGCTCCCCGGTCAGCTGGCCGGTGAACGTCACCTCGGCGTCCCCGGCAAGCTCGCGCAGCCGGCCGGCGTCCGGACCCTCGCCCGCCACGATCAAGGGCACGCCCGTGGCGCGGGCCGCGGCCACGGCGGTGTCGAACCCCTTCTCGGGCACCAGCCGGCCGCTGACCAGCGCGTAGCGCCCGTCCCCGGAGGCCGAGGCGGCGGCGAGATTTGCCTGGGGGATGAAGTTGGGCAGCGTGGTGGCGCGCTCACCCGGCAGCCCCAGCTCGGCCAGTCTCGCCCCGTGGGCCTGCGAGAGCACCACGAACCGCTGGGCGTGCTCGAACAGCCGCGGCTGCTGGCGGCGCAGGCCGACCGCGTAGGTGGCGGCTTCGACCACCGACCCGCGGCAGCCCAGCCGCAGCCCGGGCCAGGTGTTCCGGCCCCGGCACCGGTAGCA
>DASZGO010000046.1:0-9989 GCA_035938755.1 Solirubrobacteraceae bacterium
GGATGCTTGACCAGCAGCGTGCGCAAGTGCCGGCCCCGCGCGCTGGCGACCATCCGTCCGCCCAGATACGCGGCCGCGGCCGTGATCTGACCGCGGCCCAGCGGGATCCGCACCGACCCCGGCTGGCAGGCCGGGGTCCCGCCGCCAGCCAGCTGCCAGATCCCGGTGAGCGGCGCGACCAGCGGGTCCCCGTCGTGGACGCTGGCGGCCGCGGCGGCTGACACCGCCCGGCTCTTGAGGCTCGGCAGTCCCCAGGCTGCCTCCCAGGTCCGCAGCAGCGAGTAGTGATCGCCGGCCCACTGGCTTGTGGCTCCGGGGGCGGCCACCGGGCCTCCGATGAGCAGCGCACCGATCCGCCCGCCCGCCGAACCGTCGTGGCAGCCGGCGCAGCCCATGAGGTCGGTACCAGCGCCCTCGTCGAATGTGATCACCAGCAGGCTTCTCGAGTCCCAGGCCGGCGAGCCGGTCAGCCGGGATACGAATCCGGGCAACCAGGCTTCGATCGCCGCCACGCCGCTGGGCGCCCCGGTACCCTCGGGGTCGGCGCCGCAGCCGCCGGACGAGCTGGTGTCGTGCCCGTCGTGGCAGGTGTCCGGCTCCACGAACGACCAGCTGGGCAGTGTGGTGGACGAGCCCGCGTCGGTCCACAGGCGGGTCAGGTCGACCGAGTGGGCCTGGCAGTAAGTCTCGCTGCCGCCCTTGTCGAGCACGCTGTCAAACCAGGGGGCCGGGTTGTGACGAGTGGCGTAGCCGTTGGTCCCCGGCCCTTGGTAGGGGTCGGGTGCGTTCCGGCTGGGCGCGTGGAGGCAGTTCCCGCCTCCGGGAGCTCCGGCCATCCCCTCGCTGTAGACCTTCCACGAGCGGCCGTGCGCGTCCAGCAGGCCGCCAAACGTCGGCACGCTGGCCGGGAAGATGCAGGAGCCGAAGGGCTGGCCCAGGCAGTCGCTTTCGCCCTGAGGGGTCGGCTGAACCGCGGCGAACGCGGCCTCGTAGTTGTCCAGGCTGGCGTGGCCCACGCCGAAGAACTTCGGCAGGTACACCCCTCGCCGGCGCAGCTTGGCCAGCTCCGGAGCCGCGGAGGCGTCTTCGAAAGTGCTGGTGGCCGACTGGTTCTCCAGCATCACCTCGACCACGTGGCTGAACGCCGGAACCCCGGACGCCGGACCGGCCGCGGCGCCAGCCGGATCGCTGACCACTGTCGCCGCGAGCGCGCACGCCGCGATCAGGCCCGCCACGAGCTGTCGAACCCGTCGTCCCAACGCCGCCGGAAGCTAGAGGGCCGGAGGCCCCGGGACGTGACCAAGATGTGAACGCGCCGGCGTTAACGTCTCGGTCACACGCGGAACTATGGCGCTGCACGTCGGTATGGGCTACTTGCAGCGCCAAAGTTCGCGGTTCCGGGCCGCGCCCACGCCCGTCCCGCTGAGACTCGATCGAGACTGGCGGACGACTGACACCATGCCTAGGCGGGCCTACAGTGCGGCGGGTGCTCTTGAGACCGACTCTGCTGACGGCGTTCGCGATCTTGACGGTGGCCGGCTGTGGGGCGGGAGGACAGCCAGGCTCGTCAGTGCGGTACGGCCGGGGCGACACGGCGACATTCGTGATCGATGGGCGTTCGATCAAGGTGACCGAGTCAGGCCGGGCGTCGGTCGACGTCCAGGGCGCGCCGGAGGTGCATTACGACGGGCCCGTCGGCTGCACGGGCCGCTATTTCACCGCTGACTTCGTTGACCGGGTACCGATGTTCTTCCGCTACGGATCGCAGGACGCGTACCTGCTGCTGGGGAGCGACCTCTACTACCTGGGCGAACCCCCCATCCGGCGTGCAGGCGGGTTGACCTGGAACACGACCACGGGCGGACATCAGATCCGAATCCAGGTGAACTGTGCGCCTCCGCGGCCCACCGGTCCGCTGACCTCCGCGCGAACGCTGTCGGCCTGCTCGGTCCTGACCCGGGCCATCGCCCGGGCGACTGTGCGTCAGCCGGTCGGCGCGCCCAACTTCGTGCAGGAGAACCCCAGCCTCAGTTACTGCGAGTACCGGAGCCTCGACAAGTCCTTTCATGGAAACCGCCGGGTGTCCGTGTCGGTGGCTGCCGCCGGGGTGCTGGAGCAGCTGACCTCCTGGCAAGCGCCGAACATCGCCGGCCTGGGCGATGAGGCACACGGCGGCCAGGCCTCGGACGGCCTGGCGGTGCGCCAGCGTCAGCTGGGGCTGGAGCTGACCGTCGATCTGGGCTTCGGTAGCTCCAACGAGCAAAACCTGGCCGCCGAAAAGACGCTCGCCCGAACGCTGCTGGCGCGTCTGCCGGGCTGACCCGTGGCTTGAGAGGCGCGCTGGGCCATTGATGGCTCTCGGATGCCCGCACCGCGGCTGACGGTAACCAGCCTCGTGCGACGCTGCCGGCTCGGAGGCTGACCCGAGCAGCCGCTTACGTGATCGCCCGGGCGATGGCGGCAACGGCTGCCGCGCCGATCACCGCAACGGTCATCGGTGCCCGTCGGGCCAGCAGTACCGCAGCGAACCCGACACCCAGCGCCCGGGCGTCGAGGGTAAGGGAGCGTCCCTTGCCGAACGTCTCGACGACTACCAGCGCGGCCAGCAACGCGGAGGCCAGCAGCTCGACCACGTTCAGCGCGCCCGCTGGGAGCGCGCGCCCGCCGAGCAGCAGCGGGCCGGCGAGCTTGAGTCCGGCCGTGGCCAGCGCCAGCACGGCGATCGTGACCCAGACCCCGGTCACGACCGCAGCCTCGATGCGGCCACCGCGGCAGCCCCGGCGGCCAGGATCGGCAGCCCGGCGGGCAACAGTGGCGTCAGCCCCAGGGCAATCGCGGCCCCGCCGCCGGCGGCTGCCAGCTTGCGCCGGCCCCGGACCTCCTCGAACAGAAGGACCACGAAGAAGGCGGGGAACAGCGCGTCCAAACCCAGCGAACGGGGATCGCCGATCGCCCCGCCGGCGAACACTCCGATCACGGTGCCTAGCACCCAGCCCACGTACTGCGGGATGCTCGCCCCGACCATGTACCAGGGGTCGAAGGTTCCGTCGCCCCGGCTTGCCGCTGCCCAGGACGCGTCCACGGTGGGCAGGGCGAAACCGGCCCGGGACAGCGGGCGACCGCTCAACGAAGGGGCCAGTGCCAATCCCATGGCCAGATACCGGGCGTTGAGCATCACCCCGGCGGCAATCGCCGCAGCCGTGCTTCCCCCGGCGGTGAGGACGGCCAGCGAACCGAACTGCGCAGCTCCGGAGAACACCCCGATCGACATCACGATCGGGGCTACAGTGCCCATCACCGGCCGGGCCAGTACGCCGAATGAGATCGCAATAACGAACACCGCGATCCCGAATGGCACCCCGCGCCGGATGCCCGCCTCACGCCGCTCCCGCGCAGGACCTGAGTCATCGGACGGGAGCGCCGGTGTCACTTCTTGGGCAGCATCTGATAGATCGTCGAATAGCCGATCAGGAAGACAACTTTGCCATCGGTGATCACCGGACTGAACTCACCGTCCGGGAACGAGAACATCTGCTGGCCGGTGTGCAGGTCCAGGCCGAGTGTGGTGTTCGAGCCCAGGCTGGAGATGTAGACCAGCTTGCCCAGGACCGTGGCCGAGCCGTCGATCCGGCCGCCGGCCGAATGGCTCCAGCGGACCGCGCCGCTATTGGCGTCGTACGCGTAGAAGTTGCCGTCGTAGGACCCGATATACACCGTCGGGCCGAGGCCGGGAATGTCGCCCACGGCCGGCGAGGCGTACACGTAGGCTCCGGTGGAGGCGCTCCAGGCCTCCGCGCCGTTGTTGGCCCAGAACGCATACACGTCGCCGCTGGTGCTGCCGATGTACACGCGGCCGAAGGCCACCGCGGGGGTGGAGTAGAAGTTCTCGCCGGCACCCGCCGACCAGATCTCCTGGCCGTTGGCCGCGTTCACTGCGTACACCTGAGCCCCGTAGTCGCCAAAGTAGATCGTGTCGTGGGCGAACGCGACGCCGCCCTTGACCGCGCCTCCGGCTCCGAAGGTCCAGTTGACATGGCCGTCGTAGGTCCGGAACGAGTACACGGTCCCGTTCTGGTCGCCCAGGAAGACGCTCAGCCCGTGGACCAGCGGCGATGATTCGCTGCCGCCAGAAAGTCCGTGCGACCACACCATCTTTCCGGTCTTCATCGACAGCGCGACCACGCTGCCGCCGCCCGGATCGGTCGCGCCAGGCGTGTTCGACAGCAGGGTGAAGAACACCAGCTGGTGGCGCAGGTCGAGGGCCGGCGAGGCCGCCGCCAGCGTTCCCACCCTGCGCACCCACAGCACGCGGCCGTTCATCGTGCTGACTGCCCTGGCCCAGCCATTGGCGTCCTCGAAGTACAGCGTGTTGTGGGCGATCACAGGCGGGAACTCGAGCAAAGCGCCGTCGTTGTATTTCCATCCCACGTGGAGCGGCGGACCCAGCTTCTGATCGTGCGGGACCGACCGGGTCCGGGCCAGGTTGTAACCGTAGAGCGGCCAGGGGTCGTCGGTGGGGGGTGGCGGCGGCTTGGGCTTCGGCTTGGGCGGCGGGGCAGCCGGGACCGAAACCGCGGGCGGCGGTGGGCGGTGGCTGCCTCCAGATGACAGCACGAGGACCACCACCGCGACCCCAATCGCGAGCAGCAAGCCCGCCACGGCGACGAGTCCCCGACGCAGACCGGGACTCGGCATGGCGGCCGATGGTAGCCAGCCGCGACGACCACATCCCTCGGTACCGTTGATTGGGCGCCGATGGCAGACACCAGCACCGATCTTGACCAGCTCCTCGAGGGCCTCAACGAGCCCCAGCGGGAGGCGGTGACCCACCCCGGCGGGCCGCTGCTGATCCTGGCCGGCGCGGGCTCGGGTAAGACTCGCGTGCTGACCCATCGGATCGCCTATCTGCTGGCCAGCCAGGCGGCCGGCCCGGACGAGATCATGGCCATCACGTTCACCAACAAGGCGGCCGGGGAGATGCGCGACCGGGCGGGGTTGCTGGTGGGTCGCCGGGTCCGCGCCATGTGGGTGATGACCTTCCACTCGGCCTGCGCGCGCATGCTCCGAGCACACGCGGACCGGCTGGGCTACACCCGGCAGTTCACGATCTATGACCAGGCGGACTCGCGGCGGCTGATCAAGCGCTGCCTGGACGAGCTGGGGATCGACCCCAAGCGGTTCACCCCGGCGGCCATCGGGTCCCAGATCTCCGAAGCCAAGAACCTCCTGGAGGACTCCGACGTCTACGCCCAGAAGGTGGGGTCGTTCTTCGAGCAGACGGTGGCCGACGTGTACCGGGAGTACGAGCGTCAGCTTCACCGGATGAACGCCATGGACTTCGACGACCTGCTGTTCCGGTCGGTCGATCTGCTGCGGATGTTCGACGAGGTGCGCGAGCGCTACGCCGAGGGCTTCCGCCACATCCTGGTCGACGAGTACCAGGACACCAACCACGCCCAGTACCAATGGCTGCAGTATCTGGCCAAGGAGCACCGCAACCTGATGGTCGTGGGGGACGATTCGCAGGCGATTTACGGCTTTCGCGGGGCCGACATCCGCAACATCCTGGAGTTCGAGGACGACTTCCCCGACGCCCATGTGGTGCGCCTGGAGCAGAACTACCGCTCCACCCAGACAATTCTCGACGCGGCCAACGCCGTGATTGCCAACAACCGGGGGCGCAAGCAAAAGAACCTGTGGACCGACCTGGGTCAGGGCGACCCGATCAAGATCCGCGAACTGGACGACGAGCACGCCGAGGCCCGCTTCGTCACGGGCGAGATCCAGCGCCTGCTGGACGAGGGCGCCGCGCGCGCGGATATCGCCGTCTTCTACCGGACCAATGCCCAGTCGCGAGTGCTGGAGGACATGCTGACCCGGGCCGACATCTCTTATCAGGTGGTGGGGGGGACCAAGTTCTACGAGCGAGCCGAGATCAAGGACGTGGTCGCGTATCTCAACGTCCTGGTCAACCCGCAGGACGCCGGGGCGTTCACCCGGATCGTCAACTCCCCTCGGCGGGGGATCGGGTCCACCTCGTTGTCCCGGGTGCTCTCGCAGGCCAACACGCTGGGGGCGACGGTGTGGGACGTGGCCTCGGATCCCGAGCAGGTGCCGGGGCTGGGGCAGCCGGCGGTCAAGGCGCTTCGCCGGTTCATGGGCACCATGCACGTCCTGCGCGAGCGGGCCGAGGCGAATCCCCCGGTGGCCGAGACGCTCAAGGAGCTGCTGCAGGAGACCGGGTATCTGGAGGCCCTGGAGGCCGAGCGCACGATCGAGGCGCAGGGCCGGATCGAGAACCTGGAGGAGCTGGTCAACGTGGCCGCCGAGTACGACGCCTCGGATGCCGAGGCCCATTCGCTGGATGAGTTCCTCCAACAGATCTCGCTGCGCAGTGACGCCGACGAGCGCTCAGACGACGAGGGGCTGGTCACGCTGATGACGCTGCACAACGCGAAGGGTCTTGAGTTCGGCGTGGTGTTCATGATCGGCTGCGAGGAGGGCGTGTTCCCGCACTCCCGTGCGCTGGACGAGGGCGGTCTAGAAGAGGAGCGGCGGCTCTGCTACGTGGGCATCACCCGCGCCGAGCGCGATCTATACGTGTGCTATGCCCGGACTCGCAACGTGTTCGGGTCGCGGACCTGGGGCGCGCCCAGCCGGTTCATCGCCGAGATCCCGCCGGGCTTGACCGATCGTGATGAGCAGGACAGTCCACGAGGACTGGCCGGGATTCGGGCCCGGGCCACCTCGTGGGCGACCGGCGGCGGCGCCCCGGACGGCAGCGCCGCGGAGCCATGGTCACGCGAGGAGCCCGCGCCGGTGGCCTACCGGCTGGGCGAGGACGTGACCCATCCCACGTTCGGCGAGGGAGTGGTCACCGGCTTGGAGCCCGGCGGCATCGTGGTCATCCGCTTCAGCCGGGACCGCACCGAGCGTAAGCTGGTGGCCGATCTGGCGCCGATCAGCCGGCGGTAGTCGCTAGCTTCTCGGCCATGCCCGGCACGATCATCGACGGCAAGGCGGTGGCCGCCGACATCCGCGCCCAGGTGGCCGAGGAGGTCAGCCAGCTGCGCGAACAAACCGGGCGTGTACCCGGCCTGGCCACCATCCTGGTGGGTGACGATCCGGCTTCCGCGGTCTACGTATCCGGCAAGCGCAAGGCGTCCGCCGAGGTGGGCATCGCCGACTTCCACCGGCAGCTCTCGGCTCAGGCCAGTCAGGACGAGGTGGCGGCGGCGATCGAGGAAGGCAACCGGGATCCCGAGGTAAGCGGCATCCTGCTTCAGCTGCCCGTACCGGAGGGGCTCGATGGCCCGGCACTGACCGCGCTGATCTCCCCGGACAAGGACGTGGATGGGTTGACCCCGATCAGCGCCGGACGTCTGCTCAAGGCCACGCCGGGCCTGCGTCCCTGCACGCCGCTGGGGATCATCGAGCTGCTGGACCGCTACGACGTGGCACTCGAAGGCGCCGAGGCCGTGGTGGTCGGACGCTCCGACCTGGTCGGCAAGCCCGTGGCCCAGCTGCTCCTGCAGCGCAACGCCACGGTCACGATGTGCCACTCCAGGACGCGTGATCTGGCCGGCGTGTGTGCCCGGGCCGACGTCCTGGTCGCCGCCGTGGGGGTGCCGGGACTCGTCGGAGGGGAATTCGTCAAGCCCGGGGCGACGGTCATCGACGTGGGCATCAGCCGCACCGCCGACGGGCTGCGGGGCGATGTTCAGTTCGATGCGGTGCTGGAGCGGGCGGGACTGCTCACGCCGGTGCCCGGCGGGGTGGGACCGATGACCGTCGCCATGCTCTTGCGCAACACGCTGACCGCTGCCTCGCTACAAGAGCCGGTGCCTGCGCCCACGCGATGAGGTCGGACCGCGGCGAGCTGCTCAGCACCGCCTGCGCCCTCGCGTTGCTGGTATGCATGTTCGTGTTCGCCTGGTACGGGGGCGATGGGGTCCCGGGCATCACTCCCCGGGACCGGCTGGTGTGGACCCAGAACGCCTGGGAGGCGCTGGCCGTCGTCCGCTGGGTGATGCTGGCCACGATCCTCACCGTGGTGGGTTCCCTGGTCCTCCACCTCAATCAGCGCTCGCACGGCGCGCGGACCAACACCAGCCCGTTCGTGGTCCTGCTCGGCACGGCCACCGCCCTCCTGCTGATCTATCGGGTCCTTATCGATCTGCCTGCGGCCAACCGAGTGGTGGATCAGAAGCTGGGAGCCGTGCTGGGAGTGCTGCTCACGCTCGGCATCGCCGCCGGAGGGCTGCGCTCGCTGCGGGAGGAGCGACTGAAGGAGCGGGCACCGCGACGCCGACGCCTGGTTTCCCGCCGCAAGGAGAGCTAGTGTTCGCGGCGAATCTGGGATCGAAAGGAGAGGGCTCATGGATATCTCAAGAGTGAGTCAGGGCCAGCTGATCGCCGGAGGGGGAGGAATCCTCCTGTTCATCTCGCTGTTCCTGAATTGGGCGGTAGGGCAGAACGCGTGGAACTTTTCGTTCGTCGACATCTGGATGCTGCTGATTGCAGTTGCCGCGGCCGTGTACGGCTTGGCCGGGGCCTTCGGGATGGAGCTCGAATTGCCCGCGGAGGCTGGGTTTCTCCTGGCCGGGCTGGGAATGGCCGCGTTCGGCTGGGCGTTTGGCTTCGAGACCGAGGTCTCGGGAGACCTCGGCGTCTGGCTAGCCATCCTCGGGTCGCTGGGCATTGCGTTTGGCGGGTTCGAGGCCGCGCGCTCACCGCTCGTCGCCCCGCGGCCCCGGCGGACGGCTCCGCCGGCCCCGCCGCCCACCCCGGCAGGGCCGCCCACGCCCTGAGGCTCTCCCTGATCGACAGGCCAGATGCGGCTCGCTCGGCTTCGCTGGCCTGAGTGGCTGATCGCCACCAGCGGCGTGCTGCTGCTGGTGGCGATACTGGCGCTGCCCTGGTACCGGGGCAGCCACGGATCGCTGAACGGGTGGCACGGTATGACCCATTTGCGCTGGGTGCTGGTCGTCACCGTCGCTCTGGCCCTGATCGCTGCGCTGGCCCAGGCGGCCCTGCGCTCGCCGGCGATTCCGGTCACCCTGACGCTGTTCGCCGGATTTGCCGGGGCAGCCAGCGTGGTGGTGCTGATCTACCGGGTGCTAGCCGATCCTCCGGGCGGGTCACGCCAGGCCGGAGGGTTTGTGGCTCTGGTCGGCGCGCTGGGCATTCTGTACGCCAGCTGGGAGTCGTTGCGCACCGACGGGGTAGCCGAGGCGGATGGACCCGGGGAGATCCCGGTCATCAGGTCGGTGGCGAGCACCGGGGTCCCTCCCGGCGGTGCCCCCGATTCCTAGAATGCCGGGGGCATGCTCGATCGCGCGCAGGTGCTCCACGTGGCCCGGCTGGCTCGCCTGGAGCTGACCGACCCAGAGATCGAGCAGATGGCCGCAGAGCTCTCGAAGGTGCTCGAGCACTTCGAGAAGATCGGCGAGCTGGACCTCGAGGGCGTGCCGCCCACGTCGCACGTGGTCGAGGTCACCGACACGTTGCGTCCGGACGAGCCCGAGGCCTCGCTGCCCGCCGAGGTGGTGCTGGCCAGCGCGCCGGAGCCTCTGGAGGGCGGGTTCGGGGTACCGAGCCCGGGGCAGCAGCAGGAGTGACCGACCTCCTCGACCTGACTGCGGCGCAGGCCGCAGCCCGTATCCGCGCCGGGGATCTAGACCCGCGGGAGCTGTTCGAGCACTACAGGTCGCGCGCGGCCGCCGACGAGCTGAACGCGTTCACCTGGGTGGCCGATCAGGCGCCCGCGGCGCCTGAGGATGGCCGGCCGCTGGCCGGCGTGCCCGTCGCGGTCAAGGACCTGTTCTGCACTGAGGGGGTGCCCAGCCAGGCCGCATCCAGGATCCTTGAGGACTACCGCCCGCCCTACACGGCGACCGTGGTGCGCAAGCTGGCCGAGGCCGGCGCGCCGCTGCTGGCCAAGACCAACCAGGACGAGTTCGCCATGGGCTCCTCGAACGAGAACTCGG
>DASZGO010000047.1:0-2427 GCA_035938755.1 Solirubrobacteraceae bacterium
GAGCATGTGCGCCTCATCGATGATGTAGACCTTGAACGGCCCCAACGCCGGCGCAAGGTTCACCTTCTCGCGCAGGTCGCGAATCTCGTCGATGCCGCGGTTGGACGCGGCGTCGATCTCGATGAGATCCAGCGCGGACCCGGCGGTCATCTCGACGCACGACTGGCACTTGTTGCACGGCTCCGCGGAATCGCGCGCGCGACCCGTGCAGTTCAAAGCCTTGGCGAGCAACCGCGCCGCCGACGTCTTCCCAGTCCCCCGGCTCCCGCTGAACAGGTACGCATGCGCGACCCGCGCGCTGATGATCGCGCCCTGCAGGGCTCGCGAGGCAGCCTCCTGCCCGACCAGGTCGCCAAACGTCTGCGAGCGGTACTTGCGATAAAGGCTCTGGTACTCAGGCATATCGATTCAAATGGCCGCGCACCCCCGCTTCGATCGAAGACCCCCAGCTCGCACCGCGGTCCACGGCTCCGGCCCGGATGACTGCGGCACCCTCGAGTTTCTCCTTACCGCTGCTTCCTTCCGGACCTGACGGGGTTCGGAGACCCGAGCTGCGCAGGTCCCGACCTTCAACGCCGTTCGCCGCGGCCAGGCAGAGAACCCAGACCTCAGCACGGGAATTCGGTCCGGCTAAGGCGGATTGCCGGTTCAGGGTACCGCCAGCACCCCACTTAGCGCGACCAAAGCAATCTTACCCGGGCTCGGCAACCACAACCGGCCGCCGCGCGACCAACGCCAGGTGCACAAACGTCGCGATCGTGACGATCGGGATCACGACCTCGGCGCCGATCACTACGTTGGTCGCGTCCTGGCCGAGGAACCGGAACAGGCAGATGCCGCCGACCAGCACGATGATCAGCGAGGTCGAGATCTGTCCGGTCACGGTGTGGCGAAGCTCTGGCCTGCGATGCATCGAGATGAGCACGAGGCCGCCCGCGGCCGGCAGCAGGTACCGCGCGACGATGACCAGCGCGAGCCAGAACGGGAAGCTCCCGCTCAATGAGAGCCCCACCACCACAGTGCCGAGCAGGATGCCGTCGACGACCGGGTCCAGGCCGCCGCCAAATGTCGACGGCCGTGCGAAGCGCCGCGCCACCGTGCCGTCGACGAGGTCGCTCAACCCGGCCACCGCAAGCACCAGCGCCAGCAGCCCGAGGTGTCCGGGCGACACCGAGTAGGCCCAGGCGGGCGCGGCGAGGTGCGCCCGCGCAAGCGTGACCTGGTTCGCCTCGCCCGGGATGAACGCTTCGACCGCGGCAGCTGCAGCGAACCACGCCACCAGGAGCCACGCCGGCGCGGGCGGCTGTGCAAGCCACACCCACCCCACACCCACCAGCAGGTACACGAATCCGGCGCTCGCGCCGAGCCGATTGAGCTTCACGACCACCTTAGTGTGCCGGTGGCGACGCTCCCGGCGACGGGCTGGGGGCAGCCGGCGGCACGTACGGCGCCTGTCCCGGGTGCGGGTTGGCGCCGCACGGGTAGTTGGGCTCACCGATCCCCTTGAGGAAGATCTCGCTCACGCCGCCGCTCGTCACGTAGCCGCCGTCGTACGTGCACACCTGGCGCGTCACCACTCCCGCGGGCTGTACCCACATCGCGGGCCATGGGTGCGATTGGTAGTACTCCTCGACGAACGGCTTCCACACCGAGATGCCGACGTTCTCGCCGAACAAGACCGAGGTCGGGCACTGCCAGCCCGAGGGCGGAAAGTTGGTCGCGAGGTACGCGAAGCCCGAGTTGCATGTGGGTCCCGCATCGATATGCATGAGCGACGCGGCGATCGCGAGGTTCGGCGTGTAGCCGATGAAGATCGACCCGGTGTAGGCCTCAGTCGTGCCCGACTTGCCCGCCACCGGCTTGCCTCCCAGGTCGCCGAGGTACAGCTTCACCGGCCCGCGCAGCAGGTCGGTCATCACGTAACCCAGGTCGGGGCTGATCACCTGCGTGCGTCCGGCGTTGGGATCAAATGACTCGAGCACCTTGCCGGTCGCGTCGGTGACCTTCAGCACCGCGTGCGGGCTGATCCGGTAGCCGCCGTTGTCGAAGGCCGAGTAGGCGGCGAGGTGCTCCGCCATCGAGATCGCATCCGGGCCGAGCGTCGTCGCCACGCCGGCCGGGCTCTGGATCGTGGCCGTGACGCCCAGGTTGTGCAGCAGACTGACCACTCGGTCTCCTCCCTCCATGCTGTAGGTCCACAGCGCGGGCAGATTGCGCGACTGCGCGAGGGCGGTGCGGAGCGTGATCCAACCCTCGTGCTTGCCGTCCCAGTCGCTGAACGTCGTCCCGCCGATGACGCCCGACTGGTCATTCAAAACGCTGGCCGGCGTCACCAGCCCAGCCTGCAGCGCCGCTGCGTACGTGTACACCTTGAAAGACGATCCGACGCCGCGCCATCCCAGCGGATCGACTCCGGTCAGGTTGATC
>DASZGO010000048.1:0-7872 GCA_035938755.1 Solirubrobacteraceae bacterium
CGGCAGCCCGATTGGTCGAGGGCGTACCCGAGCTCGTTCGTCCGGTAGGCCGGGTTGACGTTGACCAGGATCACCCCGAGCTTCGCCGTGGCGTACTGCACGAGCGTCCACTCGGCCCGGTTGGGCGCCCACACCCCAACCCGGTCGCCGCGTTTCAGCCCTGCCGCGAGCAGACCCCCGGCCAGGCGGTCAACCGCTTGGCCGAATTCCGCGTACGTGTAGCGCACGCCCTGATGGCGGGAGACGAGTGCATCTGCATCCGGGACCCGGGCGATGGTTCGCTCCAGGTTGCGGCCGATGGTCTCGCCGAGCAGGGGCTCCGCACTAACGCCGTGCGCGTAGGAGAGCATCTGCTGGCAAGCGTATACCGTGTTCCCGCACATGACGCTGCTGCGGGAAGGATTGCTGGCCGGGCGCTCGGTCGCGCTGGCCGGCAGCGTGCCCGGGCCGGTGCGGGACGGTCTGGCTGGGCTGGGTGCGCGGGTGGAAACCGTCCCCGCCGACCTATCCGAAGAAGATGACGCGGTGGGGTCCTGGGCCCGCGAGCGAGCCCCGCTTCACGCGATCGTGTTCGACGCCGGCGCGGCGTTCGGCGGCGGAGGATCGGACGCGCTGACCGGGGCGCTGGAGCGAGCGTGGTCGGCGGTGCACGAGGTGGCGGCCGGTGCGCTGATCGAGGGCGGTGAACCGGGCAAGGTGGTGCTGGTCGGTCCGCGGCCCGACGCGGGGCCGCTCGCCGGGGCGGCCCGAGCCGGCCTGGAGAACCTGGCCCGGACCCTGTCGGTGGAGTGGGCTCGGTACCAGATCACGGCGGCGATGGTCGCGCCCGGTGCCGAGACCGACGATGAGCCCCTGGCCGAGCTGGTGGCGTTCCTGTGCTCGTCGGGCGGGGAGTACCTGAGCGGGTGCCGGCTGGAGTTGGGAGCGCTGGGCCGGTGAGCCGGCCACTCGTCGGGCTGGTGGCGGCCGGGGTCCTGGCCGCCGGCTGCGGCAGCTCGTCCAGCCGCTCGAGCTCGGCCCGACTGGCCACCGCCACGCCCGTCCCATCCACCCAGACCCATGCCCAGCCGCCGCCCCCCAAGCCGGCTCCGCGGGCGCCTCGCCCCGCGTCATCACTGCCCCCGAGCAACAACGGGTCGCTCCCGCAGACCCACCAGCAGCCCAGCTCGGACACGCCGGCATTCAAGGCCGAGATGGCCGCTCTGTGGTCAGGCGTACAGACGAACTCGGTCCACGCCGCGCTGGCCGCGTTCTTTCCCGTCGATGCCTATGCCCAGGTCAAGGCGATCTCCGATCCGCAGGGCGACTGGCAGAGCCGGCTGGCGGGGAACTTCAAGCTCGACCTGGCGGCGGCGCACAACCTCCTGGGCAGTGGTAGTGCCAACGCCCAGCTGGCGGAAGTCGATGTCCCGTCCCAGTACGCCCACTGGGTCGACCCTGGTGCCTGTTACAACCGACTCGGCTACTGGGAGGTTCCGAACTCCCGAGTCGTGTACCGGGAGGGCGGGCAGATCAAGTCGTTTGGGATCGCGTCGATGATCTCGTGGCGCGGCTACTGGTACGTCGTGCACATGGGATCGGTCACCGGGGGCGGCGGGAGCGTGGACGATCCTGAGACCGGGAAGGGAACGCCGGCCTCCTCCTCGACCTGCTGAGGCTAAGCGGGCGCGCCCGACGGGTCGCTGATGTGGACCATCAGCTTGCCCAGATGGGCGCCTGTGAACAGATCGACCAGGGCTTCGGGGGCGCTGTCCAGACCCTCGCGGATGTCCTCGCGGGTGCGCAGCTGACCACTTTGCACCAGCGGCGCCAGCGCGGCCAGGGCCTGGGGCATCTGGTCGACATAGTCGAACACCAGGAAGCCCTCGACCCGGGCTCGGCGCACCAGAACGTTGATGTAGTTCCGCGGTCCGGGGGGCGGCGTCGAGTCGTTGTAGCCGGAGATTGCACCGCAGAACACGACGCGGCCATGCAGGGCCAGGCGGTTCAGCGCGGCCTCCAGGATCTCCCCGCCGACGTTGTCCCAGAACACGTGGATGCCGTCGGGACACAGCTCCTTCAACCGCCGGGACACGTCCTCGGCGCGATAGTCAATCGCTCCGTCGAAGCCGAGGTCATCGGTCAGCCAGGCGCACTTGTCCGGCCCGCCGGCGATCCCGATAACCCGGCAGCCCTTGAGCTTGGCCAGCTGACCGACCACTGATCCGGTGGCTCCCGCGGCGCCCGACACCACGACGGTCTCACCGGGCTGGGGCTTGCCCACGTCCTCCAAGCCGAAGTACGCGGTCAGGCTCGTCCACCCGAGCGCGCTCAACGCATCGATTGGGGCGAGACCTTCCGGGAGCTTGGACACTGGCCCGGGCCCGGCGACGTCAATCACGGCGTAGTCCTGCCAGCCGAACATCCCGAATACCAGCTCGCCCTCGGCGAAACCCGCGGCGGAGCTGGAAACCACCTCGGCCACGCACCCGCCCCGCATGACCTCGCCGATCTGTACGGGTGGGATGTAGGACGGCGCATCGGACATCCATCCGCGCATGGCCGGATCCAGCGACAGGTACAGGTTGTGCACCAGCAGCTGGCCCTCGCCCGGCTCGCCGACCTCCGCCTCGTGGCGCTCGAAGTTGGACGGCGCGACCATGCCCTCGGGACGGCTCGCCAGTACCCATTGCCGGTTGCGAAGCTCGGTCATATTGCCCCTCACTCGTCGTTGGTGTTCAGGTGGATTCCTGGGCCCACGGCACGACGACCGCATCCTCGTGCGGCGAGTCCCGGGACACCACGTACTCGGCCGCCTCGGTGTCGGACACGTTCTCCAGCACATGGGTCTCCCGGGGCGGAACGTAGGCCAGATCGCGCGGCTCCAACGTCAGCTCGTTTTCCAGACGATCGCCCCACTTCACGCGCATACTTCCAGACAACATGTACACAGCGCTCTCGCAGTTCTCGTGGTAATGGGGGAGCGACTGCGCCCCCGGCGGCACCCGGAACACCGCCATGTAGATGTTGCGCGCCCCGGCCGTGACCTGCGAGATCTCCGACCCGCCCACCACCCCGCGGGGGACGTCTCGGTCAGGTCCCGGCTTGATGACCTGCACGAGGGGCGAGTCTACTCGCGCTCGGGGGACGCGACCTCGATCTGAAGCGGAGGCTGAGCGGCCGCCTCGTGGTCGACTTGGAGGGTCGTGTGTCGCACGTCGAAGCGGTCGCGCAGCAGCGTCTGAAGCTCACGCCGCAGCTCGTGGCAGTCCGCGCCCGAGCGCACCACTACGTGCGCGGACAGCGCCGGGAACCCGGAGGTGACCTCCCACACATGGAGGTCGTGGACCTCCACCACGCCCGGCTGCGCGGCGAGCGCGGGGCCGACCCGCTCTGGATCAAGGCCGGCCGGGGCCGCCTCCAGGAACACCCGTCCGGACGCCTTGAGCAAGACGTAGGCCGCGCGCAGCATCAGCGCCGCGATCACCAGCGACGCGATCGGGTCCGCTCGCTGGAAGCCGGTGCCCAGGATCACCGCCGCCGCGACGGCGGTGGCGATGAACCCGTACAAGTCGGTGAGGATGTGGCGGTAGGAGCCCTCGACGTTCAGGCTTCTGGTCTGGCTGTCCGTGCGCAGCACCCGCGCGGCCAGCAGGTTGACCACGATGCCCACCACCGCCACCCCCAGAACCAGCCCGCCGGTCACCCGCGGCGGCGAGACCAATCGGGTGATGGCCTCGTAGATGATGATCAGCCCGAGCACCAGCAGAGTCATGCCGTTCGCCTGGGCGCTCAGGATCTCCACCCGTCCCAGGCCGTACGTCATGGCACCGCGGGCCGGCCGGGCCGCCAGCCGGGCGGCGATGAGGGAGATCGCCAAGGCCCCGGCGTCGGTCAGCATGTGGGCGGCATCCGACAGCACGGCCAGCGACGAGGCGACGATCCCCGCCGCGATCTCGCCCACCATGAACGTCCCGATCAGCGCCAGCGCGATCGTCAGCGAGCGCCGGTCAGCCTCGCGTGACCCGAGGTGCTCGTGGGCGTGGTCGTGAGCCATCAGTTCAGCGAGGGATCCGGCGGCATCCGAGCCAGCAGGGCATAGCTGCCGCCCTTGCGGGCCAGGACGGAAGACCACAGCTGCGGCGGATCCGGGCAGAACGTGTCCTCGAGCTGCGCCGGCTCCACGATCCAGTCTCCGCGGTCGAGCTCTGAGTCGAGCTGACCGGGTCCCCAGCCGGCGTGTCCCACGAACGCCCGGCTGGTCCGCAGGCCGGCCGAACCGTCCAGCATCGAGGAGCCCGTGGCCAGCACGCCCACTTCGTCGAAGGCCAGGAGCGCCGCATCGTCCGGGTCCTCGAACTGGCCGAGCACGATCACGCCCGAGGGTTGCACGGGACCGCCGATGTAGATCGCCTCGTCGGCGTCGACCAGCGTCTCGAGGTCAGGCACCGCCTCACCCACCGTGGTCTCCGAGACTCGATTGAGCACTAGCCCAAACGCGCCGTCGTCGCTGTGCTCGACCACCAGGACCACCGTCCGCCAGAAGTTCGGGTCCAGCAGCGCTGGCCCGGCGATCAGGAGCTGCCCACGCTGGGACTCCATCTGAAGGCGATGCTAGCGGTGGGCTACAGCCCAAACGAGCGCCCCAAGACCTCCTTCATGATCTCGTCGGTGCCGCCTCCGATCGGGCCCAGCCGGGCATCGCGAGCCGCCCGCTCGATCCCGTACTCCTTCATGTAGCCGTTGCCGCCGTGGATCTGGAGGCAGGCGTCCATCACCTCGAACGAGGTGCGCTGGGTGGCCAGCTTGGCGATCGTCACCTCCCGCACGGCGTCCTCGCCGGCCAGGTAACGCCGCAGGGCTGCGTAGGTGACGTCCCGGCCGGCCTCGATCCGCGTGGCGATCTCGGCCAGCTGGTGGCGGATCACCTGGAAGTGTCCGATCTCCCGGCCGAACGCCTTGCGCTCCAGCGCGTACTTGAGCGTCTTCTCGAACGCGCTCTGCATCCCCCCGACCGCGCCCAGGGCCATCAGCAGCCGCTCCCACTGGAAGTTGGCCATGATCAGGTAGAAGCCCTGGTTCTCTTCGCCCAGCAGGTTCTCGTCGGGGACGAACACGTCTTCGAACGTGATCAGCGCCGTGTCGGAGGCGTGCCAGCCCATCTTCTCCAGGGCGCGCGCCTCCACCCCCGGGCCCTTCTCGATAACCAGGAATGACAGGCCGCGGTGACCCCCCTCCTGGGTGGTCTTGACCGCGGTGACCAGGACGTCGGCCCGCACGCCACCGGTGATGAACGTCTTGGACCCGTTGACCACGTAGCCGCCATCCACCTTCTTGGCAAAAGTGCGGATGGAGGCCACGTCGGAGCCCGCATCGGGCTCGGTGATGGCCAGCGCGGCAATCTTCTCGCCGCGAATCCCCGGGACGAGCCAGCGCTGTTTCTGCTCTTCGGTGCCGAACTTCCAGATCGGCGGCAGCGCGATTCCGGCATGGGCGCCGAGGCCGGCCGAGAGGCCGCCCGATCCGCAGCGAGCCAGCTCCTCGACCCACACCGCGTCGGCCACGAGGTCCCCGTCGCCGCCGTACTCGGGTGGGAACTTGAGGCCGATGTACCCGTGCTCGGCCAGCAGACCGAACACCTGGCTGGGAAACCAATGCGCGTCCTCCCACTCGGCCGAATGCGGGAGGAGCTCGTTCTCCACGAAGCGGCGGACGGTGCGCCGGAACTCCTCGTGTTCCTCGGTGAACGGCGGGATCGGCCGGCGGGCAGCCTCGGTCCCGGCTCCGGCCTTCTCGGCGAGGTTCATCTCAGGTGAACCGTACCGCGGCCGTAGCTGATCAGTAGCGGGTGACCGAGCCGCCGGGCGGGGGCTCGTCCCCGGGCGGCGGGGCGTCCGGCTGCGTTGAGGGCATGCCGGCCTGCTCAGCCGGTGGGGCCTGAGCTTCTACGGTGTAGGCGGGATCCCGCGGGCGCTCCAGGAAATCGGCGTCGGAGATTCCCTCCTTGCGCACGCGCAGGTCGAGATAGATCAGGTTGATCACCGCGCTGGTGAACGGGTACACGAGGATGAACCCGATGGCATTGGCGATCCCGATGATGATCTCGTAGACCGTGATGTTGGTGACGCTGTTCGCGATCCCCCCACCGATCGCGAGGACAATCCCCGTCCATACCCCGGCGATGAGGTAGGCGACGATCAGCCTGCCAAACGTGACCCACCAGAAGCCTCGGACCACGTCAATCGAGCGGGTGATTGCCGCCGGTCCCGTCTTCCCCTCGAGCATGAGCACCGGGAATGCCACGGCCAGGCTGATCGACAGCCAGATTCCGGGGATCACCAGGGCGATGAAGCCGACGACCACGGTGATGAAGACGAGGACGCCCAGCCAGATCAGCTGTAGCGCGCGATGCCCGAAGTAGGCCAGCGAATCGGCCGCGCTGTGAGCTCGACCCAGGTACGTGTCGAGCTGAACGTGGAACAGGGCCCCCGCGGCCAACCAGCCGCCAATGATGTTGAGCGGGAAGACGACGTACTGGACCGCCGAGATGCTCGAGGTCGAACCGTTGGGGTGGGTGAAGTTGCCGTGGAGCAGCGAGGCGTCGCTGGGGATGGACACCCGCCGTAGGACCACCTCGAGGAAGGTGATCGGGATGACCACCAGGGCGACGATCTGCCACATCTGGACGGCGCTCTTGCTGTAGATCTCGAACGCGCCGCCGATCACGTCGCCCAGTTTCAGCGGCCGGAGCTTCGGCAGGTTCTGGCCGACCGGCTGCGGCGTAAAGCCCGGTGTGAATCCCCCTTCCACTGGGGCGCCAGCCTATCGCGGGGGTCAAGCTCCGTGCCGGTATTCACCTGGGGCTTAACGCGGCTTGACCCCGCGGGCTACGTCCGGCGCTACAGCCCGTAGGAGCGGCCAATCACCTCGAGCATGATCTCGTCGGTGCCGGCGCCGATTCGGTTCAGGCGCATGTCACGCCATACGCGCTCGATCCCGTACTCCTTCATGTAGCCGTTGCCGCCGTGGATCTGGATGCACTCGTCGGCTACCTCCACGGCGATCCGAGCGGCGTACAGCTTGGCCATCGAGATCTCACGGACCGGGTACTCGCCGTTCTGGAACCGCCAGGCGGTGGTGTAGACCATCTGGCGCGCCGTCTCGATCTTGGTCGCCATCTCGGCGAACTTGTGCCGGATGACCTGGAAATTGCCGATCGAGCGGCCGAACGCGGTGCGCTCCTTGGCGTACTGGAGCGTGCGGTCGAATACGCCCTGGGCGCCGGCCACGCAGCCCGCGGCGCCGATCAGGCGCTCGCCCTGGAGCTCCCACGAGATGTGGTAGAAGCCCTTGCCGACCTCGCCCAGGACCGCGGACTCGGGCACTCGGACGTCCTGGAACGCCAGCAGCGCCGTGTCGGAGGCGTGCATGCCGAGTTTCTCGAGCTTCTTCTCCCGGATCACGCCGGGCAGGTCCATGGGCACGAGAAACAGCGTGAGCCCGCTGTGCCCGGCGTCCGGGTCGGTCTTGGTCACCAGCACGATTGCGTGCGCCCGGTGGCCGTTGGTGATGAACGTCTTGGAGCCGTTGATCACGTACTCGTCGCCGTCCTTGACCGCCCGCGTCTTGATCCCGGCCACGTCCGAGCCGGCGTCCGGCTCGGTGATGCCCAGGCACAGGATCTTCTTGCCCTGGATCGCCGGGACCAGCCACTCCTGCTTCTGCTCTTCGGTGCCGAACTTGAGGATCGGAGGCTGGGTCATGTCGGTGTGGACCGCGATGCCCATGCTCATGCCACCGCAGTGCGCGTGGCGGAGCTCCTCGGAGAGGACCAGGCTCGTGTAGTAGTCGCCGCCCTGGCCGCCGTACTCGACCGGCTTGTCCAGGCCCAGG
>DASZGO010000049.1:0-8831 GCA_035938755.1 Solirubrobacteraceae bacterium
CCGCCATGTGGCTCGGTCTGTCGCTGACCGCGACGCTGCCGGTAGCGGTGCTCGGCCTGGTTTCTCCGCAGCTCACCCGGGCGGGAGAGAAGCTCTCCAGCCGGGAGTCCGGCGGAGCCATCCTGGCCATTCTGCTGGCGCTGTCGCTGGTCGCGTTGATCGCGGCGGCGCGCAAGCTGCTGACAGTGGAGCCGCGAGTGAGGATCGAGGCCGGCCGCCTCCCGGCGCTCCAGCGCCTCGCCGCGGCCGGGGCGGGGGTCGTGGTCGTGGCCGCCGTGCTGGCGCTGGCGGTGTCCTCACGCGGCCTCACCGGAACCATCTCGCACGCCTGGCACACGTTCACCACGACTCAGCCGGCTAGCAACTACGACCCGAACCGCCTGCTCTCGGCCGACTCCCAGAATCGGTGGGTGTGGTGGAAGGAGGCTGCTGGCGCGTTCAGCGATCGTCCGCTGGGCGGCTGGGGTGCGGGATCGTTCGCGGTGGTGCACCGGCTGTACCGGCGCGACACGCTGACCGTCCAGCAGCCCCACAGCGTTCCGCTTCAGTTCCTCTCCGAGACGGGCATCGTGGGAGCGCTGTTGGCCGTCGGCGCCTTTGTCCTGCTGCTGCGGGCTGGCCTGCGCGCGGTCAAGCACCGGGAACCGGGCTCCCAGCGACTGCTGGCGGCGGGAGCATTCGCGGCCGGGCTCGCCTACGCCATCCACTCGCTGTACGACTGGGATTGGGAGATCCCCGCGGTTACGCTGCCGGCGCTCCTGCTTCTGGGAGTGCTCGTCGCTCCTCGCGCGCGCGTACCTGATTCGCCGGTCCGTGAGCCTCGGCGCCTGGGCCGGCGCGGGGCTTGGCTGGCCGCCGGCACGCTATGGCTGGGAGCGTTTGCCCTGTCGATCGAGCTGCCGAACCTGGCCGCCAGCAAAGCCAGCGCCGCGCTGGTCAACGCATCGGCCACCTCCCCGGCCACGCTGGCCCGCGCTCAGTCAGACGCCCAGACCGCCAGCGCCATCGATCCGCTCTCCGATGCGGGCCTGCGCGCCGAGGCCACGCTGGCCCTTCACCAGGGCCAGCTGGGCAACGCCCAGGCTGATCTCCAGCAGGCGGTGCGGCGCCAACCTTCGGACGTGCAAGCCTGGGAGCAGCTCGCCTACGTGGACGTGCTGCTCCATGACAACACCCGGGGCCTGGAGGCGGCGCAACACGCAATCGCGCTGGACCCCCAGGGCCCCAACAGGATCAACTATGTCCGGGCCGGGCTCCTGAACGCACCCCCCGAGTTCTCTCCGACCGCCCGCCCGACACCGCTGTCCGCCCCGTGAGGAGGCTAATCGAATGAAGCTCCTCGTCACCGGCGGGGCCGGTTACATAGGGTCGATCGTGGCCAGCAGCCTGCTCGCGGCCGGGCATGAGGTCGTGGTGTTCGACAACCTCGAACGGGGCCATCGGGAGGCCGTGCCGGATGGTGCTCGTCTGGTGGTAGCCGACCTGCTCGACCAGCCCGCTCTGGACGGGGCGATGGCCGGCGATTTCGACGGGGTCCTTCACTTTGCCGCCCTGGCCCTGGTCAGCGAGTCGGTCAGCCACCCCGAGCGCTACTACCGGACCAACGTCACCGGCACGCTCAACCTGCTCGAGGCGATGGTCCGGGCCGACGTCGGCCGGCTCGTGTTCTCCTCGACCTGCGCGGTATACGGCGAGCCGGACGAGGTCCCGATCTCCGAAGCCGCGCTACCCCGACCGATCAACGCCTACGGGGCGTCCAAGCTGGCCGTGGACACGATGATCGGAGACTTCTGCCAGGCGCATGGCCTGGGCGCCGTGAGCCTGCGGTACTTCAACGTCGCCGGGGCGCGCGGGCACTTGGGCGAGGACCACGACCCCGAGACCCATTTGATCCCCAACATCCTGCGCGCGGCGCTGGGCATCAACCCGCACGTGAACATCTACGGCACCGACTACCCCACCCCGGACGGCACCGCGATCCGCGACTACATCCACATCGATGATCTCTCCGACGCTCACCTACGCGCTCTGGACGCCGCCGAGGGTCCTCAGCACAAGATCTTCAACCTGGGCAACGGGAACGGATTCTCGGTGCGTGAGGTCATCGCGGCCGCTGAGGCGGTGACCGAGCAGGGAATCTCCACGCGCGAGGCGCCGAGGCGTGCGGGAGATCCTCCGCGGTTGGTAGCGGCCAGCCAGAAGATCCGCGCCGAGCTTGGCTGGGAGCCGGGCAAGCCGGAGCTCGAGCGGATCGTGGGCGACGCCTGGGCGTTCGCCAGCGCGCATCCGCACGGGTACTCAGAGTAGGTCGCCCAGTTCCTCGAGCGCCTGGCCCACCACCTGGTCCGCCGGCTGGCCGGCGTCGATCAGCCTGATCCTTTGCGGATCGTCACGCTGGAGCTCGAGGTACGCGGCGGCGATACGGGAGAAGAACTCGTCTGACTCGCGCTCCAGGCGATCCGCCGGCTCGGATCGCGAGCGGGAGCGCGACCGGCCGAGGTCGCGATCCAGGACCAGGAGCAGCGTCCGGTCCGGCCACAGGCCACCGGTGGCGAACTGGTTGATGTCTCGCACGCTGTCGATCCCCAGCCCGCGGCCCGCGCCCTGGTAGGCCAGGGAGGAGTCGACGAATCGGTCGAGCAGCACCCAGGTGCCGGCATCCAGCAGCGGCTCGAGCGCCTCCTCCACCAGCTGGGCCCGGGCCGCCGCGTACAGCAGTGCCTCCGCCCGCGCGCCGATCCGCATCTCAGGATCCTTCACCAGCTCGCGCACCCGCTCGGCCGCGTCCACCCCGCCGGGTTCGCGCCGCAACTGGACGTCGATGCCTCGCCGGGTCAGCTCAGCCTCCAGGCCGGCGGCCAGCGTGGTCTTGCCGGCACCGTCGATTCCCTCGATCGTGATCAGCCGTCCGCGGCTCATGGGTGTCGGGACGCTACCCCTCCCAATAGCATCGGGGTGTGCTCGCGGTGCTGGATCGACATCCCCACGCCCGGTCGGTGCTGTCGCCGGCCTTGACGACCGGTGGCCAGGCCTCGCACGCCTACCTGTTCCACGGTCCCGGTGGCGCGGACCAGCGAGCGGTGGCCCGGGAGCTGGCCGCCGAGCTGTTGTCCGAGGGCTCGGCCGATCCCGATTGCGCCCGGGCTCGCGTTCGCTCCGGCGCCCATCCCGACCTGACCTGGGTGGTGCCCAGCGGGGCCCACGAGATCCTGGTCAGCGACATTGCCGAGCCCGTGGTGGCCGCCGCCAGCAAGACGCCATTCGAGGCCAGCCGACGCGTTTTCGTGATCGAGCGTGTGGATGAGCTGGGGGACGAAGCGGCCAACCGGATGCTCAAGACGCTCGAGGAGCCGGCCCGATATGTGCATCTGATCCTGCTCACCGACCGATTGACCGACGTGTTACCCACGATCAGCTCCCGCTGCCAGCTGGTGCGCTTTGATGCCTCTTCCGAGGAGGAGGTGGCGACGCAGCTCGAAGCGCCCGGCCTGAGCCCGGAGGAGGCGCTGGCCTGCGCCAAGCTCTCGCTGGGGGATTTCGACCACGCGCGTGAGCTGGCGGGAACCGACGGCGCCGTGCTGCGCGAGCACGCGGAGCGTTTGGCTCGGGCGGTCCTGACGGGTGAGGCCTCGCAGACCCGACCCTGGGTGGAGCTCCTGGCCGCGGTCCGGGCGCGGGGGGAGACGGTACGCCAGGAGCTGGAGCAGCGGGCCGCCGCCGAACTCGAGCTGTATCCGGCCAAGGAGCGCAAGCGCGTGGAGACCGAGTGGGGGGAGAGGGTGAGACGGGCCCGGCGCCGCGTGGAGACCCAGGCCCTCGATCTGGCGCTGCAGCTGGTCGGGCTCTGGTACGCCGATCTGGCCGCCCTGGCCTGGGAAGCGCCAGAGCTGGTGCGCCATGTTCACCGTTTCGACGTGCTGCGGGACGAGCCGAGTGTCGAGGCGAGTCGGCTCCTCGGCGCGGTCGAGCTGGTGGAGGAAACGCGCCGACGGTTCGAGCTCAACGTCTCGGAGGAGCTCGCGGTGGAAGCCCTGAGTTACCGACTGGAGCGTCAGCTTGCCCGGTGAGCGGCGCAACGGGCGGGGCGATGGCCCGGGGCGGGTGTACCTGCGGCCGCCCACGGCCCGAGATCGGGACGAGTTCATCGCCCTGATGCGCGTCAGCCGGTCCTTCCATCGGCCCTGGGCCACGGCCCCCACCGACGACGAGCGCTTCGCCGCCTATCTGGCCGACTCGCGTCGGCCCGACTTCGAGGCCATGCTGCTGTGCCGGCAGGACGATCTGGCCATCCTGGGGTTCTTTAACCTGTCGCAGATCGTCCGCCGCTCGCTTCAGAGCGCCTACCTCGGCTATGCCGCGGGGCAGCCGTACGCCGGCCAGGGGTATATGCGGGAGGGGATCCAGCTGGTTCTCCGCTACGGGTTCGGCGAGCTGAAGCTGCACCGAATCGAGGCCAACATCCAGCCGGGCAACCATGCCTCGATCGCCTTGGCCCGCGGGGCCGGCTTCCGCCGAGAGGGCTTCTCCCCGCGGTATCTGAAGATTGCCGGTCGCTGGCGCGACCACGAGCGCTGGGCCATGCTGGCCGACGACTGGCGGGCCCAGGCGGCGGGGCCGGGCGCGGCCGAGGCTGCCCGGCCGGCGGCCCGCTAGGACTTAGCGGTCCTGCAGCCGCGGTTGTCCGAGCGCCCGATCCGGAAGGCCGCCATCACGCCGATGTCGCTCGCGCCGTAGACCCAGATCGCCTTCATAGCCCGGAATGTGCACGTATCCCACCGCCGCAGCGGCGCTGGGGGCGAGCATGGCCACGGCTGACAGCGCCGTGACGAAGCTCTCAGTTAGACGTCCCCATGTAGGCATCGACTGGGGCAGGATTGCAAGCCGGGTCGGCCAGGTCGCCGCTACCCTGTCCATCGCCGCCGACGTAGCTCAGCTGGTAGAGCACTTCACTCGTAATGAAGGGGTCCCCGGTTCGAGTCCGGGCGTCGGCTCTCTAAGAAGTGCCTGCAGCCTGGCGGTTCTTGAGTCATCAGGGCGTCGCCGGCAGCGCTTAGGATCGGGCTGTGGAAGCGATTTGGAAGCCTGAAGCAGAAACGCCCACACCCGGGGTGTCCGGGGCCGGGGCGTCGTTCTGGCCGGCTACGAGCGGTCGTCGCCCCAGGGCGATGCGCAGGGCGCCGGCGTACTCCGCGTCATAGGGATGTCCTCCGACGGGTGTCCGAGAATCGCAGGCTTAGGTCAGGTTTGCACGTCGTCTGAACCACTACGCTCGCGCCGCGGATCGGCTGATGTGCGTTTAGACAAAGCCGAGACTTGAAATCATGGCGGAGACGCGCGCGCCGTCGCGGTTAGTTGTTGCAGCAGATGAGTTGAGGACCACTCCGCCGACGACGCACACCCGATGGTGATGCAGCGCCGCGACGATGAGAATCGTGCCTTTCTGGCCATTTCGCGCCTGGTAGGTGAAGGTGACAATGCGCCTAAGGACGCGTTTGTACCTGACGGAGTGATAGATGGGCTTCCCGGTCACCTTCCCCACTTGCCTGCCGAGAATAGACACCAAGGCGTGCATATCCCGCGCAGTGACCGACTTAGCGTGCTTGGGCGCCGCCCTGGAGAGTGACACGAGCACAGCCTGGTTGTCCGGCGAACGGAGGGTGAAGTCTACGGTGCCGCGCCGCCGTTGGCGCTTCCAGTCCTTGGCGTAAGTGAACCTGTATGTGTGGGTCTTGTCGGTGAACCTTGCAGCTAGCCGCGGCGGAACCACGACGATGTGAAGGACATTCAGGCTTGAGATGATTGACGACACGTGGAGGGCATCCTGCTGCACAGAAGGAGCGTTTATATTCGCCACCACCCCGGCTAGGTAATACGCGCGGCCGTGGTCTTGGATCATCACGACGACGGTGCCGCCATACACCCCGGTGCTGTTCCAGTAGAACTCCACCTCGGCCGAATCGATCGTATCCCCTAGGTAGGAAACCGACTGCTCTTCGACCCGCACAGGGGTCCCACCAAGGTTCGCGAAGTACTGCTGCAGGCCCTGATTGAAACTCACGGGCGGGCCGGACTGCGCCACGGCATCAACCCCGGCGTTGCCGTCTGAGTCAAACGCTAAGAAGTCAAGGCCTGGTCTGTTGAAACGCCGCCAGTAAGACGGGTACACAAGCCTGTACGACCGGGCGTTGTCGACAAACGTGTACGCGGGAGCTCCGGACGAGGTCGCCCGGGGCGCCGTTCGACGCTGAGCATGAGCGAGCGAAGCTCCCACATGACGCAGGGCCTGTGTCTTTGCCACGACTGTGGGGTCCGCCGCCCCTTCGCCCCCTGCCGACCAATCGGCACTCGACGTATCGATCAGACTGGAGTCGGTGGAGCTCCCGGGGTCATAGTAGAAATCGCCGACTGGGTCGATGTAACCCGCATCACAGATCGATGCGTCACACGAAGTACCGGGATCAAAATAGTAATCCTGGCTCGGCGAGTAGTAGGACTGGTCGCAACTCGTGTAGAGACAGGGGTCATACGGGTCATAGTAGAAGTACGGATCCCACTGAGCACGGATGATGTGCGTGCGAGCCATCCACCGGGTCGACCCGAGCGCGGTCGCAGACGCACCAAGCGCCACTACCAGCCCCAAGCCCACGATCAACGCGATCACGCGCCCAACCCGTCCTGCGGCATGCCCCAACGTCTCCATGACTGCCTCCTGGTCCCCGGCGCCCCTCAACAAAAGAGGATACATCCGGCCCCGCCGCCGCGTCAACCCAGCAGCACCATCAGCGGCAGCGCCGGCACCAGGAGCCGGCGATAGGGCATCCAGTCCCCCGTTTCCCAGATCGCAATGGTGATGCCGAGGAGGCTGACCACGGTCGCCAGCGTTGGAACCGCGGCGAAGTGCTTGTCTGCTCGTCGCTGGACTGCGAGCGCCACCACCGCCAGCACCAGAAGTGCGATTGCCGGCGCTAGCACGTAGTCAAATCCCCAGCCAAGCGTCTGCCAGAGGTGTCCGAGTCTTCCTGGGTGCCGCAGCGCCTCGCCTGCTAAGTGATTCGTGTAGCCCTTAGCCCGCACGGTGGCTGGAACCAAGCCACCATAAGACAGCTCTCGCACGGCCAGGACCCGCGGCTGCAGGCGGCGTCACCGGCTCGACCTGGCAGGCTCGCCGCTGACGCGGTCGCCCGCCGAGGAAGCTAGTCGAACTCGAACCGACGACCTCCTCAGCATCCGGGGAGATCGGGGGCCTCGTTGCAGTCGGACAAGATGGGGCATGCGCGGCGCCGACGGTACTCACGGCCGAGCTGGCGCGGCGCAATATGCTCGGCAAGAGATGGCTCGTCACTCTGTCGGTCCGCGCCGCACCGACTCGCTTCGGTCGTACGTGCGCGCGACGCGTATCGTCGGCGGGCTCATTGTGCTCGTCCTTTCCGGGGTGATCGCCTGGGACTTCGCCAACGACGGGTTCTGGTCGCGTCATGCGCTCTTCACGAGCCTCGTCGGGAGCTTGATCGTCGTCGCGGTGACGGCGGCGGTGCTGAACGAAGTGCTCGAGCGCCGGCAGCGCGAGCGCTGGGCCGTGCTGGCGCAGTACGCACTGTTCGAACTAGTACGCACTGCTCGGCTCGTGTGGAGTGGTCTGCTCGAGCTCGCCGGTCTCGTTCCGGACGGGGAGCTCGACGACGGGGCGCTCGCGGCCGGCTCCGAGGCGGTGCACGACACGCCGCGTCTCGCCGCGGCGATGGACGAAATGCTCGCAGACGCCGACCGCCGTGAACAGCTCCACCGCCTGATCGCGGGGCTGCTCGGTCACGGCCAGGATGTCCTCGGACGCTGGGCCGACGTGATGGTCAACTCGGGCACGTACGCTGAGATCGTCGATCGCCACGTCGAGCTCTACAGTCGTCTGTACTGGTGGGGGAGCGTGCTCGACGAGTCGGAGCCGCTCCAGGAGCATCTGGGCCGGCCGAGGCTCAGCCGTGTCAGCCCGGCGACTCAGGCCGTGGGGCCGGTCGAGGACGAGTGGCTACGCGACAATCTCGTAGCTATCGCCCAACTCGCTGAGTCGCTC
Organism: Solirubrobacteraceae bacterium; assembly: GCA_035938755.1. Taxonomy (GTDB): domain Bacteria; phylum Actinomycetota; class Thermoleophilia; order Solirubrobacterales; family Solirubrobacteraceae; genus Palsa-465. Next base: position 8,069 of record DASZGO010000049.1, read on the forward strand.
GATCGGGGCTCGTTCGAACTAGCGTTGAGGATCGTCCCGCTCGACTGGTGGGCTACACGGCTACCTGACCGACCATCGACGGCCGAAAATCTGCGGACCTAGTGGGAGGAGGTCTGACCGGTGCTCACCCTCTACGAACACCCCTTCGCGCTCTACTGCCAGAAGGTCCTGGTCGCGCTCAACGAGCAGGGCGTCGCCTACGACGTCCTCGAGGAGCAGCTTGATTTCGCCCGCGCCGACCTGGCCGAGCTGTGGCCACCGGCGTCGATCCCGATGCTACGCGACGGCGACGAGGTCATTGGTGAGACGTCGATCATCATCGAGCACGTCGCGGGCGCACGGCTGGTGCCGTCGCTGGAAGCCCGCAAGTGGGACCGCCTGTGCGACCAGTACATCTCCGACGCGGTCCAGGCGATCGTCTTCGACACGATCGAGGAGCGCTTCGACGAGCGCGCTGTCGCGCAGGCGCGCAGGCGGCTCGACATGGCCTACGGCATGCTCGAGGCGCAGCTCACGCAGAACGAGTTCCTCGCCGGCGACACTTTCACGATCGCCGACTGCGCCGCCGCTCCGGGCCTGTTCTACGCCCTCGCGATCCACCCGTGGGATGAGGGCACCCACCCGCAGCTGACGCGGTACTACCGCGCGCTTGCGCAGCGGCCGTCCTTCGCCAAGGTGATCGCGAACGCCCGTCCCTACCGTCACCTGTTCCCGCTGCCCTTGCCGGCCGACTTCGACCGCTACCACTGAGGCGATGGCCGCT
>DASZGO010000050.1:0-9038 GCA_035938755.1 Solirubrobacteraceae bacterium
CGTGGTCGGTGCGGTGGTGGCGATCGAAGGGCTGGCTATCGCTAACCGGCGCGCTTAGGCTTACGCGCCCGGAATCGGAAGCTGCCGTTCGCCCGGCGGACCTCCGGATCATTGAGGCCGGCGGCGCGCAACCGCTGAGGCAGCTCGTCGGGGTCCAGCGGCAGCAGGATGTCGCCGACGTGGATCAGCCGGAACACCAGACCAGTCCCCACGCTGTCGGTGCCGGCGAACACGCCACCCGGCGCGAGCACTCGCGCGATCTCAGCGAACGCGCGGTCCTGCGCGTGGCGCGTGGGGATGTGGTGCAGCATGGTGAAGCACAGCACGGCCGAGAAGCTCCCGTCCGGGTAGGGCAGGGAGGTGGCATCGCCCTGAGTGACGGTGACTCTGTCGGGCAGCTCGGCCCGGAGCCGCTGGCAGTAGCCCTCATCCAGCTCGAGCACGTCCAACCGTTCCAGCCGCCTAGCCAGGACCCGCGTGGTGGCGCCGAACCCGGGCCCCACCTCCAGCACCCGGTCGCCCAGATCCACTCCTTTCACTCCCCACGGCACGAGCTCACGCTCTACTCGGCCCTGCCACCGGACGGAGGAGCAGATCAGGTTGTGGATCCGGTTCACCGCTCCACCGTAGCCAAGGCCAGCGCGGCGGCGCCCTCGCCCTGGCCGACGAATCCCATCCCCTCGCCGCGGGTCGCCTTGACGTTCACCTGACCAGGCGCGATCCCCATCGCCTCGGCCAGCCGTCCCCGGATCGCGTCCCGGTGCGGCGCCACAGCCGGGTGCTCGATCACCACGGTCGCGTCGACGTGCAGCACGGTTACCCCATGCTCGTCCAGCATCCCACCGGCCGCTCGCAGCAGCTCGATCGAGTCCGCACCCCGGTAGCGCTCGTCGGTGTCCGGGAAATGCTGGCCGATGTCGCCCAGGGCCGCCGCGCCGAGCAGGGCATCGATCACCGCGTGGGTGAGCACGTCCGCGTCCGAGTGACCGTCGAGGCCCCGCTCGAACGGGACCTCGACGCCACCCAGGATCAGTGGCCGTCCCTCGGCGAACCGATGACAGTCATAGCCGATGCCGGTGGCGATCAGGCCCACCGGCGCGAGTCTATGCGCTGGCTACGACCTCGCCGACCTCGACGCTGTCAAAGGTCACGTCCGGGTTGGACCCCTCGACCCGCGCGGCCGCGGCTTGAGCCTGCTCCTCGGACTCGAACACAACCACGGAGCCTCCTTTGTCTCCCGGCAGCCCTACCCAGTAACCAGCCACGAACCCGGGAGCGCTAGACACCTGGGGCACGATCTCATCGCGCAGCCGCGCTCTCGAGGCCTCCCGGTCGTTGATGGTGACGCTAACGACGACTGCGTGCATGGCCCGCCCCTTCCGGTCGTTGACCTCAGGACCCTATCCCATGCGCTGGGACAACAGGAGCTCGGCCAGCCGCAGATCGGTCTCGGTGGTCACCTTGAGATTGTCGGCGCCCGCCTCCACCACCCGCACGCGGCCGCCGGCCTGTTCGACCAGCCAGGCGTCGTCGGTGGCTGCGGCCAGCAGCTCAGCCGACGCGTCGGTCAGGACTCGCTCCAGGGTCGCCCGGCGGAACACCTGCGGCGTCTGGACCGCCCACAACCGCGCGCGATCGAGCGTGCGTACGACTGCGTGATCGTCGACTTCCTTGACCGTGTCGGGCACCGGAACCGCCGCTATCACCGCATCGACGCCGGAGCGCTCCAGCTCCTCGAGGGCCCGCTCGAACAGGTCGGGAGTAGCCAGCGGCCGGGCCGCGTCGTGCACGATCACCGGGTCGCCATCTCCGGCCGCGGCGAGCGCTTCCCGGACCGACTGCGAGCGCACCGCGCCGCCGGCCACGGCCACGACGCCGACCGGCGCGGCATCGAGCTGGTCAGACGGCATCGCCACCACGATCCGCTGGACCGCGTCCACCGCTCGGAGCGACTGCACGCTCCACTCCAGCATCGGCTTTCCCGCAAGCAGGACTAGCGCCTTGGGCCGCGGAGACCCAAGGCGCTCGCCTCGCCCTGCGGCCACGACCAACGCGACCGCCATGTCCCTGTCCGAGAACTACTTGGTGGCTACCGCCACCTTGCGGTAGCCATTGGAGGGCGGCGTGGTACCAAGCAGGCCGTAGATGTGCTCATCGACCGCGTCCTCTTCCAGTTCCAGCGCGTACATGAACTCAGAGCAGAGGATCCGCTTGGCACGCGTGAACATCTGCTTCTCCCCGGTCGAGAGCCCCTTCTGGGATTCGCGGATGGCCAGGTTCCGTACCACCTCGGCCAGCTCGTAGATGTCTCCGGTCTTGATCTTGTCCCGGTTGTGCTTGAACCGCCGGTTCCAGTTCTTGGGCATCTCCGAGCACTCGTCCGACAGGACCGCCTGCACCTTCTTGACCGTCTCCTCATCGATCACGCGACGCAGCCCGGCCAGGGCGGCGTTCTCGCACGGGACCATGACGGTCATGTCGTTGTGGAGGATCTTGATGGTCAGGTACTCACGGCTCTCACCGAGCACTTCCTTGGCCTCCTTGCGGATGACCTTGCCGGCTCCGTGGTGGGGATACACCACGTTGTCACCGACCTCGAATTCGATGTGGGGAAGCGGCTCGGCCTCGAGGTCTTCCAAGTGCTCTTCCATTTGCTCTGTGATGACGTCCTCCTCTGTCCGGCCGCGGGCAACGCCCACAGGCCATTTGTACCTCTACGTCTGTAGGTAGCGGTCGACCAAATTGATCTCCTGCTGGCGGCGAAGTCCCTCACGGATGTCCTTCGCTCGGATCTCGCCGACACCGTCGACGGTCTCCAGTTCGCCGTCTGTGGCGGCGAGCAACTCCTCTAGTCCCCCAAACTCGTCCACGATGCGCTGGACCACCTGCCTGGGCAGCCGAGGTATCCGCCCCAGAATGCGGAAGCCGCGCGGGGACACGGGATAGTCGAGGGTGTTCAGCTTGCGATCGAAGCCGAGCAGCTCGGCCAGCCGGCCGAAGTCGAGCAGGTCCTGGTGGGGCAGCCGCACCAGCTGGTCGAACGCGACGGTAAACACGTGGTCTGAATCCTCGGTCAGGTAGTCGTGGATCAGCGCGGTCTTGTCCGCGGCCACTCCCACCATCGTCTCATCGAGTTGCATCTCGATCAGGCGACCCTCGGTCCCGAGCTCGACAATGAAGCGCTCAATCTCCACGGCCATGCGCGTGACCAGCTCGGCTCGCTGCAGCACCGTCAGGACGTCGTGCAGGGTGGCCCCGCCCTCGAACTCCAGCGCCGTGAGCCGGGTCGAGACCTGGTCCAGGCGGCTGCGGTATTTGTCCAGCGTGGCCAGCGCCTGGTTGGCCTTGGCCAGGACCACCGGGATGTCCTCCAGGATGTACTTGATCCCGTCGACGTACAGCGACACGACCTCTCGGCGCTCGGACACCGCGATCACGATCGCGTCAGTCTGCTTGGACACGCGCTCGGCTGTGCGGTGCCGGGTGCCAGTCTCGTGGGTGAGGATCGTCGGGTCAGGCGTCAGCTGGACGTTGACGTTGGCGATCTTGGTCGAGTTGGCGCCCAGGATGATGGCGCCGTCCATCTTGGCCAACTCGTACAGGTACTCAGGCGAGTAATCGATGTCCAACTTGATTCCGCCGGAGAACAGGAACGCCAGCTCGTCGGCGTCCCCGATCACGATCAGCCCTCCCGTGCGGGCGTGCTGGATGTTGTCGATGCCCTCACGCAGCGCACTACCCGGCGCGACCATCTCCAGAGCTCTGACGATCCGGGAGTCCTGCCTCGACTCAAGCTCCTCCTTGAGCTCTTCACCGGAACGCTGCGGCATTGCTGCGATTTTAGCTTTTATTCAGCGACGGCCCAGTCCCCGTCCCATCATGCGCGGCGCGCTTCGCGCGAGCGCATTCGGGACGGGAACCAGCCCGTGCGTCCTATGCGGCCATCGTGTCCTGACGCCGCGTCCCGCGCAGCGCCGTCGTCAGAGCAGCCTTTAACGTCGCTCCGGTCCCCGGTTCTACCACTGGCCCCAGCCCAAATTTGTCTGCTTCGGCCAGCCGGCGGTCGGCGTGGGCCACGGTCCGGAGCTCGCCGGTCAGCCCAAGCTCGCCGAAACAGGCCAGCGGGGCGCCCGCCCTCGACGTCAGCGGGACGCGCTTGGCCGCGCTGGCCACGGCCAGCGCCACCGCCAGGTCCGCTCCGGGCTCATCCACCCGCACTCCGCCCACGACGTTGATGAACACGTCGGCGGCTCCCAGCCCGATCCCGCCGTGGCGCCCCAGGACGGCCAGGACCAGAGACACACGGTTGCGATCCAGCCCGGCCACCACGCGGCGCGGGGGCACCAGCTCGGAGCCGGAGACCAGGGCCTGCACCTCGACCAGCAGTGGACGCGAGCCCTCCATCGCGCATAGCACGACGCTGCCGGCGGCGCGCGTGGCCTCGGCCACGAACCGGGCCGACGCATCCAGGACCTCCACCAACCCGTCGTCTCGCATCTCGAACACACCGGCCTCGTTAGTGGACCCGAAGCGGTTCTTGACCGCCCGCAGCGTTCGGTAGGTCCGCTCGCGCTCGCCCTCGAACTGCAGCACACAGTCGACGAGATGCTCCAGTACCCGCGGACCGGCCAGGCTGCCCTCCTTGGTCACGTGTCCGACCAGCAGCACCGCGATCTGGCGCTGCTTGGCCACCCGCATGATTTCCCCGGCCACTTCCCGGACCTGGGCCACCGACCCCGCCGCACTGGCCAGATCTCCGCTGTGCAGCGTCTGCACGGAATCGATCACGCACACCTCGGGGCGCTCCCGCTCCAGGGTGGCCAGCACGGCTCCCAGATCGGTTTCCCCGATCACCGGGATCTTCAGCGCCCCGGGGTTTGACAGGCGCTCCGCCCGCAGCTTGACCTGGGCCGGCGACTCCTCGGCCGACACATACAGGGTGCGGCGCCCGGCAGCCAGCAGGTTGGCCAGTGCCATCGTGGTCAGGGTGGATTTGCCGATCCCCGGCGAGCCGCCGATCAGCACGAGCGAGCCCGGGACCACGCCGCCGCCCAGCACCGCATCCAGCTCTCCGATTCCGGTGCACAGACGCGTGTGCTCAGTGGCCCGGACCTCGCTCAGCGCGACCGGCTTGATGGGCCCGGCGGCGTCCCCACCCTGGCCACGCCGACGCGGACCCGACCCGCGCGAGGCCCGAACCTCCTCGATCAGCGTGTTCCACTCGCCGCAGCCCGAACAACGGCCCTCCCAGCGGGAGGTCTCGTACCCACAAGCCGAGCAGGCAAAAACGGAGCCGGACCGAGCCATTGTGGGTGAGCCTACGCCCCGGCTCCGACGGCATCGCGGAATGTCGCAAAGTTGTCACAGTGGCCACGGCGGCCGGTCGAGCCGGTACGTTTAGCCGAAATGCGGGCCGTCAAGTTCTGCGGCTGGGGTGTGCTCGTACTGGGGCTGATGGCCGGCGCAGCGCCGGCCCGCCAGGCGGCGGCGCCTGCCCACGGGCGCGAGCGGATCGGCTCCTGGGGCCCAGGCGCGTGGTCGTGGTTCGCCGATCCCCGCGCGGTCCAGGTCGGCGATCAGACGTTCGTCGGCTGGATCGACTGGCAAGGGCGAATAACCGTCGGCCAGTATGACCCCGACCGGCACACCCGGGCCAAGTTCCGGTATGCCGTGGGCCGGCTGGCGCGTGACGACCACAGCAGCCCCTCGATTCTCGTCCGCCCGGATGGGCGCCTCACGGTGTTCTGGTCTGGGCACGGCGGGAGCGCGATCTACTACCGCACCACCGCCCGTCCGGCCGAGATCCAGTCCTGGGAGCCGGTGCACCGGCTTCCCAGGCTGACCCGGTGGTGGCTAGGCTTCACGTATCCCACCCCGGTGTCACTGGCGTCCGAGCGCAAGCTATATCTGTTCTACCGCGGAGCCAAGTGGGGCATCGACTACTCAACACTTCGCTGGGGCGGCCGCTGGACGCGCGATCGGACTCTGGTCAGCAATCCGGGGCAACGCCCGTACGTCAAGCTGACCTCCAACAACCGGGACGAGATCGCCTTCGCGTTCAATCAGGCTCACCCGAGAGACCAGGTGACCAGCGTCTATTACATGGCCTACCGCAAGGGGTGGCTCCGGCGCGCCGACGGCAAAGCGATCCGGCGGTTGAGCGGCGGGCCGGCTTCACCCCGGGACGCCGATCTGGTCTACGACGCCCATCGGACCGGAGCATCAAGCTGGGTGTGGGATATCGCACTGCGTCCGAATGGCCGGCCGGTGATCACCTACGCCACGTTTCCTGCGGACGGTCGCCACCTCTACTGGTACGCGACCTGGACCGGGCAGCGCTGGCGCTCCCACTTCCTCACCTTCGCCGGGCCCTCGATCAGCCCGGACACAATCGAGTTCGAGTACGTGGGCGGGGTCGTGATCGACCACACAGACCCGGCCACCGTCTATCTGTCGCGCAAGGTTCGGGGCTGGTTCGAGATCGAGCGCTGGACCACCCGCGATGGTGGCTTTCACTGGCGGCACACCGTCGTGGTCCGCACCCCGGGCCAGGACGACATCCGCCCGTTCTTCACCGAGGGATCGCGCGGCGGCCCGATGAGCCTGCTCTGGCTGTCCGGCGGCTACGGCAGCTACACCACCTACCGGACCTCAGTTGACTACCTGCGCTAGTTGCAGACCCGACAGCGACCGGTAGCGCAGGTACAAGCCATCAGATCGATGCCGGTCCGCTCAGGACGCCACCGGCTGGCCATGGCTAGGGCAGCAGGCAGGGTGCGATCCGCTCCTCCGCTGGGCCAGCACGTGTCGCACAGGTAGTCGGTTAGCCGGAAAGGCGCGGGCTGGATGGCCAGAGAGGCGATCTGCTTGCGCACGAACTCTTGGTGCATCTGCCCAAGCAACGCTCGTAGTGGGCGGATTCTTGCACCGGCCCTCAGCACGGTCCGCGAACCGGGACGTGGTTATCGGTTGGTACGGGCGAGCTTCAGCGCCTCCAGCCCGTAGCTCAGCCCGAAGATCAGCTCGCCGCCGTTGCACCAGCAGCCGCGGTCGTGCTCGTTCAGCACCTGGTCAGGCAGCAGCCCGAGCGGGGGGCGCCGGTAGGCCCGGGCCAGCGAGGCGGCCAGCATCCGCTGAGCCAAGGTCTTCCAGGCCTTGGTGGATCCGCACACCCCGGGCAGGGCGGCGCAGGCCGAGGCGAGGTGAAACAGCCCGGCCGAGGTGATCACACCCGCGGACAGGTCGACCGGCGCTCCCCGCGGGGCGTCGTAGTCCCAGCGCGGGATGCCGCCCGGGGGGAGGTGCCGCTGCACATAGCTGGCGGTCCGGAGCGCCACCCGGAGGAGGCCACGGTCACGGAGCTCCAAGGCGGCTTCGGAGAACCCGTACAGGGCCCAGGCCTGTCCGCGCGACCCGGTGCTCTGGGCCGAGATCCCCTGTCGCGTCCCGATCCCCAGCACCCGGCCGCTGACCCGATCGAACTTCACGACCTGGGCGGTCGAACCGTCCCGGCGCACCAGCACGCGGGCCACCTCGTGGGCGTGGCCCGACGCCACCCGGCTGTAGCTGGGGTTGCCGGTGATCCGGGACGCATATGGCAGGATCAGGATGTTCATCATCGAGTCGACGATCGTGTCTGCGGTTGGCCCTTGGGAGTCGGTGGGAATCGTGCCCGCGCGGGCGTTGCCGCGTTCCAACGCCATCAGCTCGTCGGCTGCGGCCAGGACAGAGCGCTTCAGACGGCTGCACAGGGCGGCCCGACGAGCCGCGGCCCGGCCGTGACACTCCGCCTGGAAGGCGGGCAGCGAGGATTGCCCGTACTCAAAGCCCACGTCATGCGTGTCGGCTCGTTCGCCTCCCAGGTGAGGCAGCGTCGCTGACAGCGCCCACCGGGCGAACATCCCGCTGCCGTCGCCCCGGATCAGCGCCGCCGCCTGCCACAGAGCCCCGGGCCAGAAGCCGCTGGTCCAGTAGGTCGACGCGATGTGCAGCTGATCGTGGCGGTCGGCGCCTTCCGGAAACTGATCCGGGCGCAGCCGGGCATGCAGCTCGGCCAGCCGGTGCAGGAGCAGCGCGGCCCCGTCGCGGGCGTCGCTGATGATCAGGCCGCGGACCACCGCCCGCCCGCCCACCGCGTGCATGGCCAGGGTGCTGGGGCCCAAGCCCACCTCCTCGACGTGACGGCTCCGAGAGAACGTGACCGGTCCCATGCCGAAGTCGGCCACGACCTGGACGCCGTGGGGAACCTGGATGTCCATGGACACCGCCCAGCTGAAGGCCAGCGAGCGCTCAAACCGGCTCCCCGGCACCAGCCTGATCGCCGGCAGGATCGACAGCGACCGCGGCTTCACCGGATCCGTAGGAGCGGTGTGACCGCGGTCCACCACCACCAGCACCGCGACCAGTGAAGCCACGGCAAGCGCAGCCAACACTAAAACCCAGCGACGGTCTGTCACCGGTAGCGCTTAGTCAGCCTGTGAGGAACCGGCGTCGGGGTCGGCCGGCTTCTCGCCCGGCTCCCCGTCGCCTTCGCCGGAGCCACTCTCGGCCCCCACCCCGACGGGCGTGGGTTGTGGCGTGGGCTCGATCACCGTGAGCTTGACCTCGGGCTCGCCATCACCCTCGGCCGGCTCGCTGTCAGGCGCGTCGACCACCACCGTCGAGCCCTCGGGGACCTGGGAGCGCAGGACGAAGTCAGCCAGCGGATCCTCGACGTAGCGCTGGATGGCCCGCCGCAGCGGACGGGCGCCCATCGACGGGTCCCAACCCTTGTCGGCCAGCATCTCCTTCGCCGGTTCGGTCAGCTCGAGCTGTAGCTCGCGCTCGGCCATCGACTCGCGGATCCGGGTCAACAGCAGCTCCACGATCTCCTTGATCTCGTCCTTGGAGAGCTTGTGGAACACGATGACCTCGTCGATCCGGTTGAGGAACTCGGGCCGGAAGACCTTCTTCAGCTCGCCGGTGATCCGGTTCTTCATGTCGTCGTAGGTGATCCCGGTCTCGTCGTCGGACACCGCGAAACCCAGGGGCGTGTTCCG
>DASZGO010000051.1:0-3712 GCA_035938755.1 Solirubrobacteraceae bacterium
GAGGTCGTGGGTTCGAGCCCCACTAGCTCCACCTCGTCAAACGAGCCGCTCACCATCGGCTCGCACGTGTTCCGCGAACAGCTTGGTTGGTGGATGGAACAGGCCGCGTCGGGCCGGGAGATCCTCGTCACCTATAGAGGCAGGCCCAGGGTTCGGATCGTGCCTGAGGCGCCGCCCGCGGCGCTAGTGCCCCGGGAGGAACTCCGGGACGTCGAGCACCTCGCCGGTGGGCGAGAGCAAGGACTCCGACTCATCGGCGGCGGACGGCCGGGATCGTGACGCCGTGACCTCCGGCTCGTCCGTGGCACTGCCCACGCTGTCCAGCTCGCGGGTCATGCGCGAGTGGATGCGCTGGACATCTCGGAGCAGGCGGTCGGCGTTGGCCTTCAGAGAATCTCCCATCTCGCGCAGGTGGGACACCAGCTCCAGGCCCTCGGCTCGCACGCCCGCCGCGGTATCGCGGGCGTCGGCGATCAGCGACCGCGCTCGCTCGTCGGCCTCGGCGCGCACGCCTGCGGCCTCGCCCTGGGCCTCGGACACGATGCCGTCGGCCGTCTTGTGGGCGTCGGCGACCACGGTCAGCGCCTGGTTGGCAGCCTCGGTCTTGGCCTCTTCGGCCTCGGACCGGATGCGGAGCGCCTCCTCCTGGGCCAGCTTGATCGCCTCCGAGGTCTCTTCCTCGGCGGCCTTCACCCGGAACTCGGCCGCGCGGTCGCCCTCGGCGATCCGCTCGGACATCCGAGCCTCCGCCTCGGCACGGATCTTCTCGGCCGCCGCCTCGGCCGCGGCCAGGATGCCCTGCACCCGCTCGGCCGCACCCGCGGCGCCCGCGGCGGTCTCGGCGCGGCTGGTTCCGGCGGCTTCGGCCGCGATGTCGCGGTCTTGGCTCACGCGCTGATGGTAAAGGCGGTCAGGTAAGTAGAGCGCAAGATTGCTGCCGCGTGTCTGGGGATCTGGCGTCGACCGGCCGCAAGTAACCTCCTCACCGTGAGCGTCCGGCGTTACGAACCCAGTCACATCGAGCCCAAGTGGCAGGAGGTCTGGGAGCGCGAGCGGACCTGGGAGGTCACCAACCAGCCGGACGACCGGGAGAAGTCCTACATCCTGGAGATGCTGCCCTATCCCAGCGGCGAGCCGCACATCGGCCACCTGAAGAACTACGCGCTGGGGGACGCCATCGCCCACTTCCATCGCCGGATCGGACAGCGCGTGATGCACCCCATGGGCTATGACGCGTTCGGCCTACCGGCGGAGAACAACGCGATCAAGACCGGCGTCCATCCTCGGGAGGCCACCGACAAGTCGATCGCCGCCTACCGGCACTGGTTCCACCGCTGGGGCATCTCCATCGACTGGAGCCGCGAGCTGGGCACGCACGAGCCGTCGTACTACCGCTGGACCCAGTGGATCTTCCTCAAGCTGCTGGAGCGCGGCCTGGCCTATCGCAAGGAGGCGGCGGTCAAGTGGTGCCCGTACGACCAGACGGTCCTGGCCAACGAGCAGGTGATTGACGGGCGCTGCGAACGGTGTGGCCACGAGGTTGAGCTGCGCCAGCTGGAGCAATGGTTCTTCAGGATCACCGACTACGCGGACGCCCTGTTAGAAGGCCTGAACGACATCGAGTGGCCCGAGCACGTCAAGACGATGCAGCGCAACTGGATCGGGCGCAGCGAGGGCGCCGAGGTCATCTTCCGCTGTGAGGAGCTGGGCATCGACTACCCGGTGTTCACCACGCGCCCGGACACCCTGTTCGGGGCCACGTTCTTCGTGCTCGCGCCCGAGCACCCGGACGTGCTCAAGCTGGCCCGCGACACCGACCACGAGGACCAGGTCGAGGAGTACATCAACCGGTCGCTGGGCGAGTCGCTGGAGGAGCGAAGCGCCGCCGACAAGCCGAAGACGGGCGTGCCGCTCGGCCGTACGGTGACCAACCCGATGAACGGCGAGCAGATCCCCGTGTTCGTCTCCGACTACGTGTTGATGGAGTACGGAACGGGCGCGATCATGGCCGTCCCGGGGCACGACGAACGTGACTACGCCTTTGCCCGCGTCCACGACTTGGAGATCCGGCAGGTAATCGCCGGTCCGGACGACGAGCTGCCCTACACCGGCAACGGACCGCTGGTCAACAGTGGCCCGTTCGACGGGATGCCGAATCGCGAGGCCATGGCGGCGATCGTCGATTGGCTGGACCGGGAAGGCAAGGGCCACGCCTCGGTCAGCTACAAGCTCCGTGACTGGCTGATCTCCCGGCAACGCTACTGGGGCTGCCCCATTCCGGTCATCTACTGCCCGGAGTGCGGGATGCTCCCGGTGCCCGAGGAGGACCTTCCGGTCACGCTGCCCGACGTCGAGGATTACCAGCCCCGCGGGCGCTCGCCGCTGGCCACGGCCGAGGATTGGGTCAACACGACCTGCCCGTCCTGCGGCGAGAAGGCCCATCGTGAGACAGACACCATGGACACATTCGTCGACTCCAGCTGGTACTTCCTGCGCTACTGCGACGCGCGCAACGACCAGGCGGCCTGGGATCGCTCGGTGGTGGATGGCTGGATGCCGGTCGACCAGTACATCGGCGGCGTCGAGCACGCGATCCTTCATCTCATGTACGCGCGCTTCTTCGTGAAGGCGCTGGCCGACATGGAGTTGCTATCGACCCAGGAGCCGTTCAAGGCGCTGTTCACCCAGGGCATGATCCTGGGGCCGGACGGCCACAAGATGTCGAGCTCCAAGGGCAACGTCGTCGCCCCGAGCCGGATCGTGGAGCGCTACGGCGCGGACGCCGCACGGTGCTACGTCCTGTTCATGGGCCCGGCCGATCAGGACGCGGCGTGGTCGGACACCGGCGTCGAAGGCGTCCATCGGTTCCTGGCCCGGTTGTGGCGTCTGGGCGATGAGCTGGCGGGAACGGCCGACGGTGGCGAGACGCCGCGGGAGCCGGAGGGCGACGACCTGGTCCTGGTCCGCAAGGCCAACTGGGCGATCGAGAAGGTCACGACGGACATGGGCCGGTTCTCGTTCAACACGGCCATCTCCGCGATTATGGAGCTGATCAACGAGATCTACCGCCACCCCGGCGCGGATCCGCAGGCCCGCGCGTTCGCCACAGCCACGGCGGGATCGCTGGTGTTCCCATTCGCCCCCCACCTCGGAGCCGAGGTCTACGAGCAGCTGACCGGCCGGCGGGTCTGGGAGGACTCCTGGCCGGGCGCCGACTCGGAGATGCTCCAGGTCGACACGTTCGAGCTCGTGTGCCAGGTCAACGGGAAGGTCAGGGACCGGGTCAGCGCGCCCAGCGGCGCGCCACGGGAGGAGCTGGAGCAGCTGTGTCTGGCCGCCCGCGGGGTACAGACGCACATCGACGGCCACGAAGTGGCCAAGGTGGTCGTGGTGCCCGACAAGCTCGTCAACGTAGTCGTTCGCTGAGGCAGAGGGCCGTGGGCGACCCGGCTGCGTACGTGGGCGTGGTCGGTGCGTCTGAGGCCAGCCCGGAGGCGGCGGCCGCGGCCGAGGCGATCGGGCGGGGGCTGGCGGAGGCCGGAGCCCTGGTGGTGTGCGGCGGACTGGGTGGAGTGATGGCCGCGGCGTGCCGCGGCGCGCAATCAGCCGGCGGGGTGACGGTGGGCATCCTGCCCGGAGCCACCCGCCAGGAGGCCAATCAGTGGCTCTCGGTGGCCATCCCCACCGGCCTGGGCGAGCTGCGAAACGGGCT
>DASZGO010000052.1:0-8920 GCA_035938755.1 Solirubrobacteraceae bacterium
GGGGAAACCAGCGTGGTCGACTCGAGCCGGACCGCGCCCAGCGCGACGAAGTGGCTCACCTGAGCCAGGTCGTAGAAGTCGAGCGTCGGCTGCACCTGATGGGTATGGGGGTCGACGGTGAGGATGCCCGCGCAGCCGACACAGCCCCGATTGGGAGGCTGCACCGGGCCGCCGCCCGGCGTCAGGGCCAGATTCCACAGGTTCACCGCTGTGGCCCAGTTGCGCAGCGAGGCGATCAGCATCTCGGACGTGGAGAAGAACCGGATGCCTTGTGAGCACTCGCTGACTACCTGATCCAGCCGCGGCGCCAGCTGGTGAAGCGCGCTCATCACCGAGGCGTCCCCGTAGTAGCAATGCCAGGCCATGCCGGACAGAAACGACGCCGCCGGTCCGGTGGCCAGCGAGGCCGCACCCAGCGGCAGGCTCGCTGTCCAGTTGGAGTCCCACCCATAGATCCGGGTGTTCAGGCGAGCCCCGCGCAGCGCCGGGCGCAGGTAGTCGGTGATGAACGAGGCCTCCGCGCCGGGGGAGAGATTGCCCCCTGGATAGGTGGTGTCCTGTCCGGGCTCGTTCTGCGGGGTTATCGCCGACACTGGAACCCCGGCGCCCGCGTAGGCGTGCAGGAAGTCCACCAGGTACCGGGCCAAGGGCCCGTACATCGGCCCGAGCAGCTTGCCCGTCCCCGACGCGTCGTCCAGCGCTTGGTTTGCCTTCATCCAGGCCGGGGCGCTCCATAGGCTGGCCATTACCCAGGCCGCCGGGTTGGCGCGCAGGGCGTCGCGCAGGGCCGGGAGGACATAACGGTAGTCGTGCCGGATCGAGAAGTGGCGCAGCCGGGGGTCGGGGTGGCCCGAGGCCCGGTCGTCATAGGTGTAGGGCTGACCCCGGGCGGTGAAGTCGGAGGCGCCGATCGGCACCCGGATAAAGCTGAGATGCAGTCCCTGCGGGCCGAACAGCGCGTGCAGCCAGAGCGCGCGGGCGCTCGGGGTCAGCTGCTCGAGCAGCCAGGCGGCGCTGTCGGTCATGGCCCCGCCCAGGCCGGCGAACCGTTGGGCCCGCCCAGCGTCATCGACGCGGATGACCTGAGACCCGGGCGGGGGAGGGACGGAGTCCAGGGGCAGGTCGGGCTGGGGACTCAGCCGCAACCGCAGGTCTTCGGAGGTCAGGACGACCAACACCTTGCCGCTCCCCGCGGCGACTGCGGTTGGCGGCAAGGCGACCGACAGTGCGCTCACCGCGGCCAGGCAAGACACTAGGCGGGTGAGCGCGGCCGCAGACACGGGAGACGTATCGGCAGCCGGCTGAGGCGTCTGAACCGGGCGGTAGCGTCACCCCGGTCAATGCCGGATCGCTGCGTTGCCCACCTGGACATGGATGCGTTCTACGTCTCGGTGGAGCTGGCCCGGCGGCCCGAGCTGCGCGGCCGTCCGGTGGTCGTGGCCGGCTCGGGCCCGCGGGCCGTGGTCACCACGGCCTCCTACGAAGCCCGGCGGTTCGGCGTGGCCTCGGCCGTGCCCGCCGCCCGGGCGCGCCGGCTGTGCCCGCAGGGGGTGTTCCTGAAGCCCGACTTCGCTTACTACCGTCAGGTGTCAGTTGGGGTGATGGACCTGGTGCGCTCGCTGGTGGACGCGGTCGAGGTGGTGGGTCTGGACGAGGCGTATCTGGACCTTTCCGGCCTCCCGGCACCCAAAGCGGCGATGCGACGGCTGGTGCATCAGATCGAGGCCAGCACCGGGCTGGGCGGCTCGGTAGGGCTCGGCCCCAACAAGCTGGTGGCCAAGGTGGCATCGGACGCCGAGAAGCCTCGGGGGTTCGTCGCCCTGACCCGGGAACAGGCGTGTGAGCGGTTTCGGGCCTCGCCCTGCGGACTGATCCCGGGGATCGGGCCCAAGACCGTCGAGCGTCTACGGGCCGAGGGCATCGCGACCCTGGGGGAGCTGGCCGCGGCCCCGCCGGCCCGGCTGGCCGAACGTTTCGGAGCCCGCCTGGGCGCGGAGCTGGCGCGGCGGGCCCGGTTCGAGGACGCCGCGCCGGTCACCCAGGAGCGGAAGGTGGTCTCGGAGTCCCGAGAGACCACGTTCGACAACGACATCGCCGACCCCGGGCAGCTGGAGGTGATCCTGGCCGGGCTGTCCGAGCGACTGTGGACGGCCCTGGATGGGCAGGGGCGCTGCGGTCGGACTGTGTCGATCAAGGTGCGCCTGGCCGACTTCTCCACCTACACCCGGGCCAGAACGTTCCCCGAGCCCGTGAGCTCGGCTCAGCAGCTGGAGCAGACAGCTCTGAAGCTGCTGCGATGCCATCCGCCCGCTCGCCCGGTAAGGCTGCTGGGAGTTCGGGTGGCCGGTTTGCGGTCCGCCGGGGCCAGCCCGGTGCAGCAGCTGGCGCTCGGCGTGTGACAACCGCCCCGGCGCGGGCGCAGGTGGGAGCGTTATGCTCAGCGGCCATCGGGTGGTCAAGCTCGGCTGTCAAGGACGCACGTGAACGAGAAAGTTGAGGATCGGCTCGCCAGCAACGAGTCGGTGTTCCGGGAGATCAACGAGCGGATCGAGCGGGGTCAGTGGCCGGGCGAGGAGGACGCGTCAGTGCGCTTCCGCTGCGAGTGCGCCCAGCTGGGCTGCAACGAACTACTGGAGGCGACTGTCCACGAGTACGAGCGGGTCCGCGCGCACGGGCGGCGGTTCCTGGTGGTCCCGGGTCACGAGCGCGATGACGTGGAGATGGTGGTCGAGGCCCGGCCCGGGTACTTCGTGGTGGAGAAACGCGGTCAGGCCGGCGCGACCGCGGCGGAGACAGACCCCCGGCGGGGGTGAGGGCGCGGCGCAGCCCGGTCGAGCCGGAACTCCATCCGCAGCTCCGTCCCACCCGAGCCTCGGCTGAGGATCTGAAAGTCGTCAACCAGCTGGGCGATCAGCGCCAGGCCCAGCCCTAGCCCGCGGCTCTGACGGCGGACTCTGAGGCCGGCACCATGATCGGTGACGATCACCCAGAGCTCTCCGGACACGTGGGCCGCGGACACGTTGATCGTGCCGCCGGGTTCCTCGTAGGCATGCAGGACCGCATTGGTCAGCGCCTCGCTGGCGGCCAGCCGGACCTGGTGCAGCCGCTCGTCCTCGGCGCCGGCGGCGCGCGCGAACTCGGTCAGGTCCTGGCGGGCCCGCGGCACCGATTCGACGCACGCCGGATACGACCGGCTGAAGGTCTGACCTGGATCGAGCATCCTCTACCTCCTGATACCCAAATCGGCGCGTAAATCACCGTCCTTGCGGCGAAAATCGCGGCCAGCTTGCGGCGGAGGGGGCCTTCAGTACAGCGCGGAGGCCAGCCGGCGGCGGGCCTGGCGGGCCAGCGGGTCGTCGACCCCCAGCTCGTCCAGAATCCCCACGACCACGCGGCGGACGTCGTCTCGAGCCCCATCCGCACTGGGCAGAGCGTCCAGTAGGAGCTCGAGCGCCCGCTCGCGATCGCCCTGGTCCCAGACTGCGAACGCCTGGGCGACGTCCGGGCTGGGGCTGCTACGTTCCAGCTCTATCCGAGCGGCCAGCCCGTCCGCCGCGAAGCTCCCCGGCACCCGGCGCAGGATCTCCAGCGCCTCGTCTGACTCGCCCCGGGCCAGCAGCAGTTTGGCCAGTGGCACGGCGGCGTCAGCTCGGATGGGCTGGAGCTCCAGGGCCTGGCGCAGCGATGCCTCGTCGCCCGCCACCACCAGCTCGTCGGCCGGGTTGGGCAGCAGCGAATCCAGGAATTGCTCCACCGCGGCTCGCGGCTTGGCGCCCACGAATTCGGCCACCAGCTTGCCATCACGGAACGCCTTAACCGCCGGGATGCCCTGAATCCGGTACTCCCGGGCCAGCATCTGCGCCTGGTCGGTGTCGACCTTGACCAGCTCGATCGGCGGGCGCTCGGCCACCGCCTGCTCCAGCAGAGGTGTGAGCTGCCGGCAGGGTCCGCACCACTCGGCCCAGAAGTCGACCACCACGGGCACCGAGCGGGAGCGCTCGATCACTTTTTCTGGGAATTCGTGCTCGCTGATGTCCACGGTTCGATGGTACTTCGGGCCCCGTTGCGGTGAGGGCCCCGCCTAGTATCCGCGCCGTGGCACGCCCCCAGGACGCCGGCTTCCAGCAGGTATCGGTTGAGGAGGAGGGCTCAGGCACGCCGGTCGTCCTGCTCCATGGCCTCACCGCGACCCGCCGCTACGTGGTCATGGGCTCGCGAGCGCTCCAGCGCTCCGGCCATCGGGTGATCGCCTACGACGCCCGCGGGCACGGTCAGTCGCCGCCCGCGCCCCGCCCGGAGGCCTACACCTACGGGGACCTGGGCGCGGACCTCCTCGGCGTGCTCGACGGTTGCGGCGTCGACCGCGCCGTGCTGGCGGGTGCCTCGATGGGCGCCCACACCGCGCTGTGGTTGGCGCTGCGGCATCCCGAGCGGGTGGGCGGCTTGGTTGTCATAACACCCGCCTATGACCCGGCGACCCATGACGACCCCGATCGGCTGGCTCGGTGGGACGCGCTGGCCCACGGGCTGCGGGACGGGGGCATCGAGGGCTTCGTGCGCGCCTATGGCCGCCCGCAGGTGCCCGAGGGCCTGCAGGACACGGTGCTCCGGGTGATCCGCCAGCGCCTGGCACTGCACGAGCACCCCGAGGCGGTGGCCGACGCGCTGAGCGCGGTGCCCCGGTCGCGGCCGTTCACGGGGGTGGAGGAGCTGGCCGCGATCTCGGCGCCCACTGTGGTGGTCGCCTCGAGCGACGAGGCCGATCCCGGACATCCCCAGTCAGTGGCCGAGGCGTACGCGGCCGCGATCCCCGGCGCCGAACTCATGCGCGACAAACCTGGCCACTCACCACTGGCCTGGCAGGGGAGCCGGGTGTCGCAGGTCATCGCGCACGTGGCGGAGGCCAGTTGAACCGCTGGACAGGGATCACCGCGTCAATACTCACGTGCGTCGCCGTGGCCAGTGCTGCAGCATCCGCTGGGAGGAACTCCTCGGCGTGACCTACCCGGGCGGCAGGCGGGTTTGCCGGCAACGTGGGTCGATCGGTCGACCGCGCCGGCGAACTTTGCCGCGTAGGTTCGGTATGGGCTACCCAAATCGCCCAAGTTCAAGAACACGACTGGCTGTCCAGGCACGCCGCGTCGCGGGAACAAGCCCTCGTCGCTCGGCTCGTTCACTGGGCAGCGGGACTGGGGGCGCTGACGGTTCGCCGGGCGGAGAAGTAGGCAATCGCTCCGTCGCGGTGGGCACTCACATCGAACAGGCCCACCGCGGTCAGCCAGGACTCAAGCTCCCCGAGGGTCAGGCCCGGGCCGAACATGCCGCCCGCTTGCATGAGCCGCACGAACACGTCCTGACGCGGCCCCGCGCGCTTGATGAGCGAGCTCCCGCGTAGCTCGCCGCCCGGCCGCAGTACCCGGGCGATCTCTGCGATCGCCGCCGCGGGATCCGGGAAGCAGTGAAGGCCCGTGTAGGTGATGCCGAGATCGAAGCTGTCGTTCTCGAAGGGCAGCGCCTCGACGTCAGCCTCGACGAACTCGATCCAGTGAATGCCACGCCGGTCGGCCTCGGCACGGGCGCGCCGGAGCATCACGGGCGAGAGGTCCGCGGCGACATAGCGGAGCTCCTGCTCGGGCCGAAGGCCGCGGAAGGCGACGCCGCCACCGCACGGGATGTCGAGCACGCTGGTGCCTGAGGGCAGGTCGGCGAGGCGGGCGAGGTCGCGATAGAAGGCGGAGGTGTCGGTCCCCCAGATCAGGCGGCCCAGAAGCCCCGCGACGTGCTCGTGTTCCACCGCCCAGTCGTAGGTGGTGGCCTCGATGAAGCTAGTGCGCCAGCGCTCGCGGAGATCGGGCATGACTGGAGCCTAGGTGAGATGAGTCCGACGCTGCGAGCGCTACCAACGAGCGCTACCAAGTCGCAGGGCGGATATCGTGCGCCGGATGCTGCAGGTCTTTCACCGAGAGCATGCGGGACGGCCCAGGAGGGTTCTGTGGATGCTTGAGGAGATCGACGAGCCATACGAGTTGACCGTTATGGACTCGGAGCAGGGGAGCGGTGATGAGCACCGGGCGCGGCACCCGCTTGGACGCGTGCCCGTTGTGCAGCTCGACGATGGCTACGTGTTCGAGTCGGCTGCGATCTGCCTGCACCTCGCCGACCTGTACCCGAGCGCGGGCCTGATCGGTGGACGAGGAACATACGCGCGAGCGCTGGCGTACCAGTGGTCGATCTTCGCGCCGGCGGAGCTGGAGCCGCCACTCATCGAGGCCGCGATCATCCGCGAGGCCGAACCGGAACGCGCTGGGAAGGCACGTTCACGCTTTTTCAAGGCGGCCGATGCCGTCGCCCAGAGCCTCGATGGCGGCGAGTATCTCGTCGAAGGGCGCTTCGGCGTGGCCGACGTGCTGGTCAGCACGGCACTCGGGTTCGCCAAGCGAGCGAAATTTCCCGAGCCGTTCCCACCGGTGCTCGACGACTACCTGACGGGGCTCTTCAAGCGCCCCGCGTATCAGCGCGCGCTCGAGCGCGCATCCGTGGCGCCGGCCTCGTCATAGCGGCGGCTCCTGGGAGAAGGGCGGTGCTCGGAGCCCGCGGGCAGGCAGGTCCGCGAGCCGCGTGATGCCGCGGTAGAAGGCGGAGGTGTCGGTGCCCCAGAACAGCCGGCCCAGGACGCTCGCGACATGCTCGTGCTCCACGGCCAGACGGCCTGGATAGGCTCCACCAGTGATCGTGAGAGCGCTGGTGTTCGACGTGTTCGGAACGCTGGTGGACTGGCGGTCGACCATCGCGCAGGCATTTCGCGAGAGCGGGCTACCGGCCGACCCAGAGGAGTTGGCCGATGAATGGCGCGCACGCCTCTGGCCTGTACTGGCGGCGGTGAACGAGGGCAAGCGGCCGTGGGGCAACTTCGACGACCTTCACTTGGCCACACTTGACGACCTCCTCGCCGAGCGCGGGCTCGAGCTGGCGCCCCAAGCGCGCCGAGAGCTCATCGATGCCTGGCACCACCTCGATCCCTGGCCCGACGTCAGAGAAGGGCTAGAGGCGCTACGCCGCGAGCGCGTCGTAGCAGCGCTCTCCAACGGGCACGTGGCGCTGCTGATTGACCTGGCCCGCCATGGCAACTTGCGCTTTGACTGCTTGCTCTCAGCGGAGATGGCGCGTGTCTACAAGCCTGCGGCCGAGGTCTACCTGACGGGCGTGCGCGTGCTGGGGATGCAACCCGACGAGGTCATGATGGTGGCGGCGCATCCGTTCGATCTGAAGGGCTCGCGCAGGGTCGGCCTGCAGACCGCGTTCATCGACCGACCGCTCGAGCACGGACCTGGCTCGCCTGCACGCGAAGATCCGGACGCCGATATAGCCGTCGGCGAGCTGCACGAGCTCGCAACTCGACTGGTCGACTAACTCAAGCTGCGCGGTTGGTGCGCGCAGTGCGCCGTCTCGCCGCGACGGTCGGGCTAGCGCCGCGCGCTATCCGTCGTGCCGTCATGAAGTAGGGGAGCAAGCCCAATTGAGGCCAGCAATCTTCATCTTCAATGCTCGATAATCGATCTTATGTGAACTTCAGAACGGGACCGACCGTGTGCTTGGGCGCCAAGTAGCCGTTGCCAAAGAACTGCACGTGGACCGTGAGCGGGCGGTGGCGATGGGCAAACGTGATCAGCGACGCGTAGCTGCAGTTGGGCTGAACCGAAACGAATGTCGTGGCCGCCAGATGACGCCGGTGCATGTAGCGGATCAGGACGTTGCCTGTGCAGGCGAACTGAGCCGGGATCCAGCCTGGGTGGCTTATCGACCCGGTCGTGACCACGGTGAACGGCTGCTTATGCAGGCGCCGTGGCCGAGACACCACGTGCACGCTCGGCACGGGACGCGTCCGCG
Organism: Solirubrobacteraceae bacterium; assembly: GCA_035938755.1. GTDB lineage: Bacteria > Actinomycetota > Thermoleophilia > Solirubrobacterales > Solirubrobacteraceae > Palsa-465. The sequence goes on from DASZGO010000052.1 coordinate 7,888, forward strand.
GGAACGTCATGAAGATGGCATCGCGCCCCGGCACAAAGGTGTTCCCGGTGCCGTGGCTGGCCACCAGCCGGTAGTGATAGATGGTGCCTGGGTTCAGTGCCAGACCCACGGGCTCGGCCACGCTCATGGCCGAACTGCTGGCCGGGAGCGTCCGGGCCGCAGTGGAGAGGCCGTACGCCGTGGTCGAGCCGATTTCGAACTGCCAGGTGGTGGCCTGACGATTGGGGTTTACCACACCGGTCAGCGTGGCTCCGGTCGAGCTAAGCCCCGTGGCCGGACCCGTGGCCACGTCGGGCGGCGGATTGCCCGCAGTCTTGAATGTGCGGTCGGCGCCAGTGGTTGTCCCAAAGCGGCTGATGGCCACGAGTCGGAAGTGGTAGACCGTCCCGGGGATGAGGCCGCTGGCTGTGTCGTGCACGGCCACGGCCTTGGTCCCGGACCCCGCCGAGTGCGCCTTGCCGTTTACGCCGTAAGCGGTGGTCAGGCCCCACTGGAAGAAGTACGTAGTGCTGCTGCCGTTGGGGTTGACGGTCCCGTTCAGCACCGCACTGGTCTGCCCGATGTGGGTCGCGCTGCTGGTCACCACCGTCGGCGAGCTGGCCGCTATGGCTCCAGTGGCCAGGGCCGCTCCCAGTGCCAGCACTCCGATCCAGGCCGCAAGGCCCACGGTCAGCTCAAACATCCGCCTCATCGACGCCTCCTCAAGGTCGCTTACCGGCTATATCCCGTCAGAGCCGCGAAGGTTGCGGTGGCGCCGCGTCGAAACCTCGACTTGGACCGAGTGCTCGGCTCGAGCCGGTACCCTGACCGCCAGCTCACGGCCAGGGCTCAAGGCAGAGCGCGCCCGGGCCGAACACAACGCGATGGCTCCCGTCCCCGGCCCGACAACTCCGGCACGACTTCTGGCGCTGGCCGGGGCTGCTCTGGCGCTGGCCGCGCCGTCCAGCGCTCTGGCCGCCGGCAGCGGCGCCCCTACCGCCAGCGGCGGCGGTGGACTGGCGCCCAACGGCCAGGCGTCGAACGTGCCGCCGCC
>DASZGO010000053.1:0-3338 GCA_035938755.1 Solirubrobacteraceae bacterium
CTCCATGTCGTTACATGGGTTGTGCTTGGTGGTCATGATGTTGCATAGCGCCTCGTTATCGACCAGGTTGGTCACCATCAGACGCAGACCGGCCTTCCAGGCCCGCTCGATTCCCGTGTAATAGTCGCCCTCTTCGGCCAGCGCAGTGGGGCTCGGCCATTCCACGAACGTCGGCCAGCCGTGCATGTCGCTTGGCCGCGGCTGCCCGCCGAAGTCGATGAAGTCCTCCACCTGGCCGTTGGTCCCCTGCTGCTTGTCGGCGCAGCTGGCGGGCAGCGCGTAGGGCGCGCCGAACGGGCTCCACGGCGCGCCGCAATGCCAATCGCCGCCAAAGAACTCGAACGCCGTGATGTGGGCGTGGCCTTCCATCGTGCCCAGCACGTTGGCTTCTGGGCTGGCCCCGGTGGGTGGAGATCCGGTGGCATCCACTTGCGCCTCGGGGTAGGTGGCACACCTGGTGGCCGGCACGAACCGAACCCGGAATCCGTGGCCGGTGGCCAGGTTGGTCAGCCTGAACCCCGCCCGGGCGCTGCCGGTCGCCCGCCACTCCGCTGCTGGGCTTGGGTCGGTTGCGGCCTGGAGCGTTCCGGATCCACCGTCGGTCAGGTAGTCGGCGGCCGGCCCATATAGGAGATACACCCCCAGGGCGGCGGCCTGCAGGCGAAACGGACCGTGGCCGGCGCCGATCTGGCTGCCCGAGCCGGCAGCCCGCAGCGAGTAGCACCGGTTCACCAGCGAGTAGCGCGTGAGCGGGCCGTGACCGGCGACCGTTGGCCCGGCCAGGGTGCTGGCCAGCGACCCGCTCAGCGTGAGCACCGCCGCGAGCACAACCGCGGCCGCCACAACCAGCGGCGCCCGCTTGACCAGGAGCGCCGTGGCCCTACCCTGATCCACCAGGCGATTCTTCCAGATTCTGGTAGGCCAGGGGCTACTTGGTCAGGGTGCTGGCGCAGGACCGGCCCAGCGTGCTGGCCTCCGAGCGGTGCTGCTGGAGCTCGCCGAGCGTCTTGACTCCCTCGCCTTGGAGCTTCTTGATCAGGCAATCGGCAAAGTTGCCCAGCTGCGTCGGGCTGAACCGGCCCTGGTTCCGGCTCTGCTCGCCCTGGATCAGCAGCGATCGCACCCGCGGGTCCGTGATCGGTGTAGAGGCGCTGACCCCGGCCAGCGATGTGGTGCCGGTCGTGGAGGGTGTGCTGGGTGTGACCGGCGTGCTGGGAGCCGGCGGCGTCTTGGCCGTCGTCTTGCTCTTGCTCGAGCTCCCGCAGCCTGCAGCGGCCAGGGCCGCGGTACTGAGCGCCAGTACCAGGTAGCGGTTTCGCAGCTTGTTCACCGTGGCCTCCTCGACGTGATCACCTCGCGGGAGCTCGATGCCTCCCGCCGGACGGCGCACCATACCTATTAAGCCGGGACCGCAGCCCCCGCCAGCGCGGCAACCACTCCGACCAAGCCTGCGGCGATCAAGGTCAGGATGACATGCAGTCTCAGCCCCAGCAGTGCCACCGCGGCGGCGGCCAGAATCGCGAACTGCCAGCCGTGGTGCAGCGCGCCCGCCAGAACGATCGCGGCACCCAGGATCGCGCCGATCGCGGCGGGGCCGGCGCCATCCAGAAAGGCTCGCGCGCGCGGGTTCCCGCGCAGGCGCGTGAACCGGCGCCCGCCCAGAAGCACGAAGGCAAACGACGGAGCGAACGCCAGTAGCGCCGCCAGCCCGCCACCCCCTACTCCGTGGGCGGCGTAGCCCACCGCGGCCACCGTGGCCACGACTGGGCCTGGGGTGACCTGCCCCAGCGCCACGGCGCTCAGGAACTGCGAGTTTGTCATCCAGTGATAGGTGTGAACGACATCGCTCTGCATCAGCGGCACGATCACGAAGCCACCGCCGAACGACAGCGCCCCGACCTTCAAGGCCGTCCAGGCCAGGGCTCCCACCCCCCCGGCGGAAATCGCCGCCGGCAGGAAACCGATCGACGCCCCGGGCAGCGACAGATTCCGCCCGGGCCGCCACTGCACCACCAGCTCACCCGCACCACAGCCCAGCAACGCGACCACCACGTAGGGGCCGACTACCGCCGCGGCAGCCGCACAGACCCCGAGATAGGCCAGCCAGCGCAAGGTGCGCCAGCCATCGTGGCGCACCCGGGCCAGACTCGGGCCGATCAAGCCTCGAGCCGCGTGGACGGCGACCGCAGCCACCGCGGCGCCGGCGCCCGCACCGGCTCCCCGCACCCAGAGTGGTGGGGCTTGGGCCAGGAACAGCACGGACAGGGCGAGAATCAGCACCACGGCTGGCACGATGAACCCCAGCCCGCCCACGATCGCTCCGGCCGGGCCGGCCACGCGGTAGGCGCAGAAGATGGCCAGCTGCGTCGAGGCGGGGCCGGGCAACAGGCCGCAGGCCGCCACCGCGTCTTCGAACTCGCTGGGCTCCATCCAGCCCATGCGCCGCACGACGAGCTCGCGCAGCAGCGCCATGTGAGTGGGCGGACCGCCGAACCCGGTCAGCCCGATGCGCGTCCACTCGCGCGCCACCTGAAGCAGGGAGCTCCGGGGGGCCACGACCGGCTCGGTCCGGTCGCTGAGCTGTGGCATCAGCGGCCGGACGACGGGATGCTCAGCGGCTGGCCAGCAGTGCCTGCACGGATTGCTGGAAGGCGCCGGTCGTGAAGCATTGCGGTTCGGCGAATTCTTCCATGGTGATCGCCTGGTCCCACGTGGCGTCGGCGGCGGCGCGGAGCAGCGGCTTGGTCATGGCGATGGCGTGGGCGGGCAGCGCCGCGATCCGCGTGCACCACCCGTCGGCCGCGGCCAGCAGCTCGCCGTGGGGCACCACCTCGTGGACCAGACCGAGCTCCCGGGCTCGCTCGGCGTCGAGCTGCTCGCCTCCGGCGTAATAGGCGAAGGCGCCCTGGTAGCCCAGGCGGCGGGTGATGGCCCACGAGGTTCCGACCTCGGGCAGCAAGCCGAGCCGTCCGAACGCCGGCACGATGCGCGCTCGCTCGGACGCGACCACCAGATCGCAGGTGAGCGCCCAGGCCAGCCCCACACCGGCGGCCGGACCGTTCAGGGCGGCGATAAACGCGGTGTCGCTGCGCGCGATCAGCCGGGCCACCGTGCCGAACTCGTAGCGGATCCAGCGCCAGATGTCCGTCGCTCCCTCCGGCGAGGCCAGGGCGGCCGGGGTCTCCTCCATCATCCTCAGATCTCCGCCGGCCGAGAATCCCGGGTCGGCCCCGGTCACGACGATGGCCCGGATCTGCCGGTCGCTCACCAGCTCCTGCAGGGTGCGCTTGAACTCGAGCGTCAGAGCGGCGCTGAGCACGTTGAGCTTGGCTGGGTCG